>JAIRVW010000310.1 GCA_031253705.1 Brucellaceae bacterium | reverse complement strand
CCTGCCAGCAAACCGGCTTCTGTTTTCAGGGCTGTAAATGGGGTGCCAAGTGGTCAACTCTCTATACGGAAATCCCGAAAGGTGAGGCAACCGGCAAGCTGGAAGTGCGTGATAATGCCCATGTCATCAAAATCGAGCACGACAAAGACGGCAAAGTCACCGGCGTTGTCTATGCTGATAAAGAAGGCAAGCTGCATACTCAGAAAGCCCGTATCATTGCCGTTGCCGGCAACTCCATTGAGAGCCCGCGCCTGCTGCTGAACTCGGCTTCTTCGCTGTTTCCGGACGGTCTTGCCAATTCCTCCGGTCAGGTCGGCAAAAACTATATGCGCCACACCACAGGCTCCGTCTACGGCGTATTTGAAAAACCGGTACGGATGTATCGCGGCACCACCATGGCCGGTATCATCCGCGATGAAGCCCGCCATGACCCGTCACGTGGTTTTGTCGGCGGTTATGAACTGGAAACTCTGTCACTGGGGATTCCGTTTATGGCGGCGTTCCTCAATCCGGGCGGCTGGGGACGGTCTTTTGCAGCCGCTATGGATGATTATCCGAATATGGCCGGTATGTGGATTGTAGGCGAGGATCTGCCGCAGGAGCAGAATGCGGTTAAGCTTCATAGTGAGCTGAAAGACCAGTATGGCATGCCGATCCCTGATGTGTGGTTTACCGATCATGCTAATGATATTGCCATGCGTAACCACGCCTATAAGCAGGGTGAAGCACTCTACAAAGCGGTCGGCGCAACCAAAGCCTTCCCGACCCCGCCATATCCTTCAACCCATAATCTCGGCACCAACCGCATGAGTGAAAAGGCACAGGACGGTGTGGTCAATAAACACGGCCAGAGCCATGATATTAAAAACCTGTTCATCTCGGACGGCAGCCAGTTCACCACATCAGCGGCGGAAAATCCGACACTGACGATCGTATCTCTGGCAATCCGGCAGGCAGAATATATTGCAGCGGAAATGGCTGCCGGAAATATTTAAAACGTATCCCGAAAAGCGGGAACGCCCTGACCGGCAGCACCTGCACAGCTTTGTCGCAGCGACGCGAATATCAGCGCCGTTGCGGCAAAATTCATTTAAAACCGTAAAACAGAGCAGTTTCGCTTATGACTGAAATGACTGGAATTACGGTTTAAAAAGGTATGACAATGCGTAGTGTAATGAAAACTCTGATCGGCCTGACCATTCTTTCAGGCTTTGCGCTCATCCAGCCTGCCCATGCAGAAGGCGATGCAGACAAAGGCAAAAAAGTCTTTGCAAAATGCATGGCCTGCCACACCATTGAAGAAGCGAAAAACCGTGTCGGCCCCAATCTGGTGAATATTCTCGGTCGCAAAACCGCAACGGTTGAAGACTTTAAATATTCTCCTGCCATGACCAAAGCCGGTGAAGACGGCATGGTCTGGGATGAGGCCACACTGACCTCTTATCTCACCGCACCAAAGCAGTTCATCCCGGGCAATAAAATGATCTTTGCCGGCCTGAAAAAGCCGGAAGATATCAGCGATCTCATTGCCTATATCCGCACAAAATCAGCAGAATAAGCCACTCTATGTCTCATGAAAAACACCCCGCCCCGCAGCAGCTGATCCATGATCTGCGTGCTGTGGTCGGCAGAAAACATATTCTGACCTCTTCCCGTTCCACAGAGCGATACCGCAAAGGCTTTCGCAGTGGTGAAGGAGAAGCGGCGGCGGTGGTGTTTCCGGCCAGCCTTCTTGAGCAGTGGCAGGTTTTACAGGCTTGCGTTCAGCATGGTGCTGCAATCATTTTTCAGGCCGCCAATACCGGCCTGACAGAAGGCTCCACGCCCAGCGGCTATGATTATGACCGCCCTGTTGTGCTGATCAGCACCTTACGGATGAACCGAATTGACCTGATCAATGATGCAAAACAGATTGTCAGCCTGCCCGGCGCCACGCTGTTTCAGCTGGAAAAACTGCTCAAGCCCCATAACCGCCAGCCCCATTCCGTCATCGGCTCTTCCTGTATCGGTGCATCTATCATCGGCGGCATCAGCAATAATTCCGGCGGCTCACTGGTCAAGCGCGGCCCTGCCTATACGGAACTGGCGCTTTATGCCCGCCTTGATGAGCAAGGCAAACTGCATCTCGTCAATGATCTCGGTATCGATCTGGGGGACACACCGGAAGAAATTCTGACACGGTTGGATAAAGGCGATTACACCGCCGCAGATATCCGCAATGATACAGATGCCGTTGCCCATGATGATGATTATGCCGCCCGTGTGCGGGCTGTAGAAGAAGACAGCCCTGCCCGCTTCAACGCCGATCCGCGCCGTCTGAAAAATGCTGCGGGCTGTGCGGGAAAACTTGCGGTTTTTGCCGTGCGTCTGGATACATTTGCGCCGGAAGGGGAAGAGCAATGCTTCTATATCGGCACCAATGATCCGCATATTCTCACAGAAATCCGCCGCCATATTCTGCAGCATTTCAACGACCTGCCGGTCGCCGGTGAATATATGCATCGCGAAGCTTTTGCTGTGACCCGCATATACGGCAAAGATACCTTTGTGATGATCGACAAGCTCGGCACTGAATTTATGCCGCGCTTTTTCACACTCAAAGGCCGGATTGATGCTTTCACCAACCGGCTGCCGTTGCTGCCTTCTTCCCTCACTGACCGGATATTGCAAAAACTGATGCGGTTCTGGCCGGAAGTACTGCCAAA
>JAIRVW010000302.1 GCA_031253705.1 Brucellaceae bacterium | reverse complement strand
TCTGTGCCCTGCGGACGACCCGCCTGACTGCATTGAAATTCGAAAGCCGTCTAGCATAGACAATCAGGACTCGCAACACGCGAATCCCGCCGTTTCATGCGCTTTACAGTGCTATTTTGCAGCAGGAGACATGTTATATGCGGGAAAGTTGAACGATACTCAGGCTCTCAAAAACTATCTCGCATCATAATTACTCATATATAACAATGATTTAAATGAAAATTCGCGATGATTTCACCGCAAAGAAAATGCCTGATTTTACGAACAGGCATTTCGCTAACCATTTGCAAAATTCCGGCAAAATTATGCCCGGATTCAAGAAATTTTCTCGGAAGCATTATTCAGCAGCGACTGATTCCCGCTTGTGCGGGAGTTGTGCAGTTCTGCCTGCTGTCACAGACAGATTCTGCTAAAGCCTGACCGTTTTCAAAAGTCAGGCAACAAAGCCGAAGGCAAAGAGCAGCGGGCCTGCGGCCAGCATCAACTCGATCACCAGTGCAATCCAGTTATAAAAACTGTTGGCTTTATCGGACATCATCGAAATCAGACGACCGAAAACAACAAAGCCCCAGACACAGCCCAGCGCCATCCACAAAAACGGTTGCGCAAACAACAAACAGGCAACGCCAAGACCGATATAAGGCCCTGCAATGGTCGCCCTGACTGATGAGAGTGCATTGGCGCGCAACTCAGGCGCACTGAGGCGCAGAATTTTCAGCGAAATTCCCGGCGCAAACATCAGCAAAAGTCCGAAAAGCAAAGTAATAACAGCCACAGACCATGCCAGCCATTCACCCTGACTTGAAGGTAGATAAAACGCCACGCCGCACCTCTTTATTTGACCGATATTCTGTTGCGAATATCATCAGGCGAACTCTGTTTCATGAGCTATATTACTGAGTGGCAATCATGAAAAGCGAAATTATCTGCAACAGCAAACCCTCCCGCTGTCAAACGCCCGTATCAGCACCGCTTACAGGAAGCTTTGCGGGTCAATATCCACCTGAACACGCAAAGAGCCGCGCGCTTTCGGTGCCGCCTGCAACAGAGCCCGCAGATAGGACTGAATGTCCGCGCGCTTTGAGCCCTGCACCAGCAGACGGAAACGATGTCTGCCGCGAATCACAGCCAAGGGCGCCTCGGCAGGCCCCAGCACTTCAATATCACCGTCCCTCGGCGCTGCACGGCGAAGAGCACGGGCATGACTTTCAGCCTCTGCCCTGCTGTCAGCTGAAATAATCAGCGCGGCAAGTCGTCCGAATGGCGGCAGCATTCCGCGCTGACGTTCGTCAATTTCACGCTCATAAAAGGCCTGCGCATCACCGGCAATAATAGCTTTCAGCACCGGATGATCGGGCTGATAAGTCTGAATCAGACCAACACTTTTACGCCCCGTACGCCCTGCACGGCCGGTCACCTGATTGAGCAGTTGGAATGTGCGTTCTGCCGCGCGCGGATCACCATTGGCAAGGCCGAGATCGGCATCAATCACACCGACAAGCGTGATCAGCGGGAAGTTATGTCCCTTGGCGACCAGCTGGGTGCCGATCACAATATCCGCCTCCCCTTTGGCAATCGCCTCCATTTCCATGCGCAGCCGCGTTACGCCCCCCGCCATATCGGATGAAAGCACGATAATCCGCGCATCCGGAAAGGTTGCAGCGGCCTCTTCGGCAATACGCTCCACACCGGGACCACAGGCCACCAGATGATCCAGCGCACCGCAGGACGGGCAGGCATCAGGACTTTTCTCATGATAGCCGCATTGATGGCACATCAGCTGCCCGCGAAAACGATGCTCCACCAGCCAGCTTGAACAATCAGGGCATTGGAAACGATGGCCGCAAACACGGCACAAAGTCAGCGGTGCATAACCGCGCCGGTTGAGAAACAGCAAAGCCTGTTCTTTACGCTGCAAAACCTGCCCTACGGCTTCCGTCAATGCAGGCGACAAAAACCGCCCTGCCGGTGGCGGCGAGCGGCGCATATCAACCGGCTTCAGATCCGGCAAAGCCGCATCGGCATAACGCCCTTGCAGCGGCACATAGCGGTAGCGCCCCTGATTGGCATTGACGAGACTTTCAATCGACGGCGTGGCAGATGCCAGAATGACGGCAAATTTGCCGATAGAACCACGCACGACCGCCATATCCCGCGCATTATAAAACACACGGTCTTCCTGCTTATAGGCAGGATCATGTTCTTCATCGACGATAATCAGACCCAGATTGGCGAAAGGCAGAAACAAGGCCGAGCGCGCACCGGCCACCACTTTGACCGTACCTTCCGCAATCTGCCGCCAGACGCGTTCTCTCTGACGGGGTGCCAGATCAGAATGCCATTCTGCAGGGCGGGTACCGAAGCGACTCTCAAAACGATCGAGAAATTGCTGTGTCAGTGCAATTTCCGGCAACAGGATCAGAACCTGTTTGCCAAGCTCCACTGCCCGCGCCACGGCTTCAAAATACACCTCTGTTTTACCGGAACCGGTCACACCATGCAGCAGCGATACTGAATAAGCATCTTCCTCCACTGCCTCGACCAGACATTGTGCGGCACCTTGCTGATCTTCAGACAAATCCGCCTGCCCGTAAAACGGATCGGGCTCTCCGACAACCGGCGGCGGCGGGATCATCACCTCTTCAAACAGCCCCTGCGCTTTCAGCCCTTCAATCACACTGCCGGAAACCCCTGCCGCATGGGCAAGGCCGGATTTCGTCCAGCTCAGCCCGTTATTGGCGGTTTCCAGCACACGTTCACGCGCTGCAGTTAGCCGCTCGGCCTTACCGCCGATATAGCGCAGCCCCGGAATAAACGGCTCCGGATCAAAAGCAGCCGGCGCACGCAGCACCATACGCGCCACCATGCCCGGAGGCGAAAGTGTATAATCGGCCGTCCAGCGAATAAAGCGCAGCATGTCACGGCTCACCGGCGGGCAGTCAAAAACATGCAGGATGGATTTCAGCTTTTTAGGATCAACCTGATCGCTGGCATCATCAGTGACGATACCGGCAACCTCACGCGGCCCCAGCGGCACGCGCACGATAGAACCGGCCTGAACTTCCATATCCTCAGGAACCAGATAGCTATAGGGACGTTCCGCAGGCATCGGTACGAGGACCGGAACAACACGGCGCGTCTTAATCTCTGTTTTCCCGTTCAAAAGAATATCCTGATCATTGCCGGCAACCTGTTTTCGCCGGTATTTTCATCTGTGCACTTAACCGCAAACTGCCTGCAAATTCAATTCTTGCGGAGCGACGGTGTTATTTCTCAAAGACAGTTTCGGTTTATGGAAATTTACGTTAAACAAACCTATCTTTGTCGGATATAATACCGTCTGTACAGCAAGCCCATTACGGAGGATAAGCTGAAATGAAATTCTTTGTGGATACCGCCGATGTCAAAGACATCCGTGAACTCAACGATCTGGGACTGGTTGACGGCGTTACCACCAATCCATCGCTGATCCTGAAATCCGGTGGCAACATCATTGATGTCACACGCGAAATCTGCTCGATCGTTAAAGGTCCTGTTTCCGCTGAGGTTACCGCGACTGATTACGCAGGCATGATGAAAGAAGCAGCTGTGCTGGCGAAAATCGCCGACAATATCTGCATCAAGCTGCCGCTGACACTGGATGGCCTGAAAGCCTGTAAAGCACTGACCTCTGATGGCCACAAAACCAATGTGACCCTGTGCTTCTCCGCCAATCAGGCGCTGCTGGCTGCGAAAGCCGGTGCAACTTATGTATCACCTTTCATCGGCCGTCTCGATGATATCGGCCTGAATGGCATGGATCTGATTGGTGAAATCCGCACCATTTTCGATAACTTCGCGTTTGAAACCCAGATCCTGGCCGCTTCGGTACGTACAGTTAATCACGTTAAAGAAGCAGCATTGATCGGCGCTGACGTTATCACTGCACCACCGGCCACGCTGAAAGCTCTCGTCAAGCATCCGCTGACAGACAAAGGTCTGGAAGCATTTCTGGCAGACTGGGCAAAAACCGGTCAGTCGATTGCTTAATCAGGCACCGCCTTCATAAACCAAAAAGCCCGCGTTTCAGCGGGCTTTTTTATATTTACGAAACGCGGATATAGAACCTCGGTCAAAAATTGTCAGGCTGTGGCGAAAATGGTGATTTTTGAGCACCGGAACGGAATGTACTTTGAGGTACATGAGTACCGGAGCGCAGGAAATTGCCATTTGCAGCCCAGTCTGGCGGTTTTGGAGCAGGTACTATGGGAGTTTCTGCATATCCTGAGCTAACGACAGCACCAGATACTGCGCCAGTTCTTCCGCCGCACGCTGCTGGGCATCACGCTCGGCACGCAGGTTAGCGAATTCCTGACGCGGACGGTCATAGGATGCACTGACCTGACGGCGACCGGTGGCAACAACCTTACCATCCCTGTCACGCAGCGCATATTTCGAACTCATGCGGACAGTACCGGCAGACGGACGGCCTTCTTTCGAATCCCCGACATCCACTTCAACCGCAGATTCCGTTGAGGTCTGAATACCTAGCGCCAGATGATAGGCCGGCTGTGACGGCTCCCCTGCGCCGCCAGACAGACCGAAGATCAGACGGTTACGCACCGCCTGCGCCGGAATCGTATCCACATCATCCACTTTAATGGAAGCAAGTTTCGACTTCACGCTGGAAGGAACGCCGCCGACACCGGTGCTGCCGGTTGACGAATAAAGCGGCTGCACCGTGCAACCGGCCACAGCAGCTGACAGGATAAGACCTGCCAGCACTGCCAGCCGCTTTTTGCGGATCGGAGATTTGTCTTTAGTTTGCTGATCAGACAACGACATTCACAATCCTCTGCGGTACAACAACAAGCTTTTTAGGCTGACTACCGTTCAACGCAGCCTGCACAAAGTCAAGAGCCAAAACGGCAGCCTGAACTGTTGCCTGATCCGCATCACGCGCAATTGTAATGTCGCCGCGCTTCTTACCATTGATCTGTACCGGCAGCGTAATGTCATTCTCGACGAGCAATGCCTCGTCAATAACAGGCCAGCTGCGCGTGGACACCAGATCGGTTGCACCCAGCGCCGCATTACACTGTTCAGCCAGATGCGGCATCATCGGTGCAATCATTGCGATGAACATATCTGTCGCTTCGCGGGTTGCAGCTTTGGTCACATCATCGGCTTTACCGGCAGCAACAGCCTGCAGCGGTGTGCTCAACACATTGAGCAGTTCATAAAGACGGGCAATCGCACGGTTGAAAACGATTTTCTCAATATCATCGCCAACGGCTTTCACAGTCTTATGGGCAGCTTTGGAGATCTGAGCGGCATCACCTTCATAGGCAGCTTTAGGCGCAACACCTTTCAGGTTTTCACCGGCTTCAGAAATCAGACGCCAGACGCGCTGCACAAAGCGATGCGCACCTTCCGCACCGGCTTCTGTCCAGACAATGTCACGCTCCGGCGGACTGTCCGACAGAGTGAACCAGCGCGCGGTATCCGCACCGTAAGACGAGATAATATCATCAGGATCGACAACATTCTTCTTCGACTTCGACATTTTTTCAATCGAGCCGATATCAACCGGCTCACCGGAATCCAGCATGGTTGCCGAACGCACGCCGTTCTTATCTTCAATGCGGATTTCCAGCGGTGATACCCACTGACCATTATGCTTATAGGTCTCGTGAACCACCATGCCCTGTGTGAACAGGCCTTTGAACGGCTCTTCCACCTTCAGATGACCAGCCACTTTCATGGCGCGGGTAAAAAAGCGCGAATAGAGCAGATGCAGGATCGCATGTTCCACACCGCCGATATACTGATCGACCGGCAGCCATTCATCGACAGCTTTAATATCTGTCGGCTCATTTTCCCAAGGCGCGGTAAAGCGTGCGAAATACCAGGATGAATCCACGAATGTATCCATCGTATCGGTTTCACGGCGGGCTTTCGCTCCGCAGTTCGGGCAGTTGACATGGCGCCAGCCGTCATGTCGATCCAGCGGATTACCCGGACGGTCAAATTCCACATCATCCGGCAGCTGAACCGGCAGATCATTGCGCGGTACAGGAACAGTTCCGCAGGATTCGCAATGAATCATCGGAATCGGGCAGCCCCAGTAACGCTGACGGGAAATACCCCAGTCACGCAGACGATATTGTGTCTTGCGGAATGCCTGCGGCTTGCCGTTGAGATCGGTCTTTTCCAGACGATCGGCAACTTCATTAAACGCGGCTTCCGGTGTCATACCGTCGAGGAAGCGCGAATTAAACAATGTGCCTTCATCGCTATAGGCCGTGTCGGTAATTGCGAAGCTTGCAGCATCCGCACCGGCAGGCAGAACAACCGGCGTGACGGTCAGCTTGTATTTATTCGCGAAGTCTAGATCGCGCTGATCATGCGCAGGGCAACCGAAGACCGCGCCTGTACCATATTCCATCAGCACGAAATTGGCGACATAAACCGGCAATGTCCAGGACGGATCAAACGGATGCTGTACGCGCAGGCCGGTGTCGAAACCTTTTTTCTCAATGGTCTCTAAGGTGGCAACGGATGTACCATGCTGACGGCACTCGGCAGCAAAAGCAGCCAGACCTTCATTGGTCTCAGCCAGCTGTTTCGCCAGCGGATGATCCGCAGCAATCGCCACAAAAGATGCACCGAACAGCGTATCCGGACGGGTTGTATATACCTCGATCTCGCCTTCGCGCTCTGCAAGAGCAAAACGCAGCTGCAGGCCTTCCGACTTGCCGATCCAGTTCTTCTGCATCAGGCGCACTTTGTCCGGCCACTGGTCAAGCGTATCCAGACCGGCAAGCAGCTCATCACTGAAATCGGTGATCTTGAAGAACCACTGGGTCAGCTCACGCTGTTCAACCAGCGCACCGGAGCGCCAGCCACGGCCGTCAACAACCTGCTCATTGGCCAGAACCGTATTATCGACCGGATCCCAGTTAACCTTGGATGTCTTGCGGGTCACCAGACCTTTTTCAAACATATCAAGGAACAGCATCTGCTGACGGTGGTAATAATCCACATCACAGGTTGCAAACTCACGTGACCAGTCCAGCGACAGACCCATGGTCTTGAGCTGGCGTTTCATGGTGGCAATATTCTGGTAAGTCCATTCTTTCGGATGAACCTTATTCTGCATTGCCGCATTTTCCGCAGGCATGCCGAAAGCGTCCCAGCCCATCGGGTGCAGAACGTTAAAACCGCGTGCGCGCTTATAGCGGGCAATCACGTCGCCCATTGCGTAGTTGCGCACATGGCCGATGTGAATGCGGCCGGATGGATAAGGAAACATTTCCAGCACGTAATATTTTTCGCGTGGATCATCATTGGACGTTTCGAAGATCTTGTTTTCGTCCCAGATCTTCTGCCAATGGGCTTCGCTTACGCGCGGATTATATCGTTCGGTTGCCCGTTCAGTTACCATGGCTGTATTTACTCATGCAAAGAGAATGGAATATGGTGTGTGACCTTCATCATGGATTGGCCAGAGCGTCAACCTTATCCCATAGTGAAGCGGCAGAAAAAGGAGTTTTATACCATGAATGTACCCGTCAGTCTCATTGCGGACAACCTCAAAACCGTTCGCAATGCCATTGCGCAAAGTGAACGTGAAGCGCAACGGACAGCAGACTCGGTACAACTGGTAGCTGTTTCCAAAACGTTTGATGCAGATGAAATCACACCGGCACTGGAAGCCGGTCAGCGGATTTTCGGTGAAAACCGCGTGCAGGAAGCGCAAGGAAAATGGCCGCAATTGCGTGAGAAATTTTCCGGTATCGAACTCCATCTGATCGGTCCGCTGCAATCCAACAAAGCTGCAGATGCCGTATCCCTGTTTGATGTGATCCAAACCGTCGACCGCGAAAAGATTGCAGCAAGTCTTGCCGAAGAGATTAAAAAACAGAACCGTGCGGTTAAATTATTCGTTCAGGTCAATACCGGCAGCGAAGAGCAAAAAGCCGGTATCGATCCGCGTGAAGCTGTGGCTTTTGTTGCCCGTTGCCGCGATGTGCACGGGCTGGAAATTGCCGGTCTGATGTGCATTCCGCCGGTGGATGAGAATCCGGGGCCGCATTTTGCCCTGTTGCGCAAGCTGGCAAATGAAGCCCGTGTAAAAGAGCTTTCAATGGGTATGTCCGGCGATTTTGAAACTGCAGTTGCTTTCGGTGCCACCGCTGTGCGTGTCGGCTCGGCGATCTTCGGCAGCCGTCCGCCATTGGCTCAGGCCTGATACGGTCTTTTCGCTCACATCAGGTTCTGCACTTTATTCTGCGATTAAAACCATTTGTCGCAAATAATTGTCTTGCTTCACCCTGCAACAATTATAAACTCCGGCGCAATTCCGACAATTGTGCCGGATGAATGTCCCGATAATCTTTCGGGAGATGAATCAGGTTTCCTCTGATCTTGCCCCTGCGGCATCATCAGACTTTCGCCTGATTTACGATGTGAACCGTGCACATTAACAATGGTACGGTTTTTTATACAATGTGCCGGCAAGGAGGGCCGCCGGCGCGAGGAGGAACAATGTCCGAGAAAAAATATCCCGTATTGCCGGAGGCGAAGGCACGCGCGCTGATCGACAATGAAACCTATCTTTCATGGTATAATGAAAGTATCAGCGACCCTGACGCATTCTGGGGCAAGCACGGCAAACGTATTGACTGGTTCACACCTTATACCAAGGTGAAAGATACGTCTTTCGAGGATAATGTCTCCATCCGCTGGTATGAAG
>JAIRVW010000278.1 GCA_031253705.1 Brucellaceae bacterium | reverse complement strand
AGTAACTACCGGTGTGCCGACATAATAATTACGGTCGCCTTGTGAGCGGAACTGCACAATAAATGCCTGGTCAAAACCTTGTCCCGCACCTTCAAGGCTCGTGTTTTGCGCACCGGCCTTAATAGAGGTAATGTAAGGCTTGCCATTTCGTTTGGCCTTATCTTTGAGTTGCAGAAACCGGTCGAACACCTCTTTACGCTGTTCAGCGCTGACCTCAGGTTTAAAGCGAAACAGAACAATATGCTGAATGACACCGTTTTTAAAATTTGGTGCGGTAAATTCTGTCAGAGAGAGTGTTTTAAATTGCGTTTTGGCGGTTGTCATCGGTACAAGACTTTGCGCTAGATTTTGTGTTTGGCCACTCATTATGGACAGGCAGATTATAATAATCAGGATTGTAAATGTGGTTATAAATATATGCATGATAACCTCATGAAATATCTAGATAAATTTAATTTATATTATGCTGTGGTGATAAAGTTTCCGGATCGTCACATTTGGTAATTTCTGTGGTTTGAACTTTGTAGTCAAACACAAGAAACTGACTTTCATTAATAAATGATTTGGCAAATTCTTTAAATTTTTCAACAGAATATGAAGTATATTTACGGTCGCTAACTATCGGGTAACCGACATAATAATTGCGGTCACCTTCTGATTTAAAGGTTACGATGAATGCATATTCGTAATTGTGATCCGCGCCTTCACCGCTGTTTTGTTCGCCATATTCAATATCGACGATATAGGGCTTGCCGTTGCGCAATTCTGTCTCTTTAAGACTCATAAATCGTTGAATTGTCGCCTGACGTTGAGCTTCGGTTATCTCTGGGCTGTATCGCATCAGTATAATATGACGTATTATTCCGGGTTTGTAGCAGCGAGATGTAAAAACCTCAGTTGATACCGATTTTTGCTCATCTTGTAGTTTATCAAACATTTCACTTGCATGAGAATTGTTTAATGAAATTAAGTATATAGTTATAAAAAATAATGGAAATTTCTTCATATTTAAATCTCTTATTTGTAAAAATCGAAATTTAAATAAGTTTAATCTGTCAATATTGTGGCAATAGTTTTTATTTTCTCGTCTTGCTGTGTTTATGCTTCGCGCAGGCCGTCCTCCGCGAGTACAGGAACTGGATGACCATTTTCATCAACTGCGACCATGGTGAATTCACCTTTGGCGGTCATCAGGCGTTCGCCGCTCATCAAATCTTCAGACCAGAGTTCCGTGGAGACAATAACAGAACTACGGCCGGATTTGATAACTTTGGAAACCAGCTCAAGAATAGAACCGACGCGCACCGGATATTTGAAATCCATCTTGCGCGATGAAGCCAGCACAGTCGGCAGGCGGCAATAACGCGTTGCGGCGATGAAGGCGCTTTTGCTCATCTCGGCCATCGCTTCGCCACCAAACATTGTGCCGTAAGAATTGGCCTGATCGGCAAAAACCACATCGGACATACGCAGCAATGTCGGCTGGTCATCCAATGTCTCGGTGCGATCTGTCTGAGGCAGTGGCGGCAGGCTCCATGCTTTGTCTTTGGTCAGTTCGGTTTTGGCAACCATATGGAACAACCCGCGGGTGCAGAGCACGCGTTCCCCGCCCACCATATTCTCAGCCACCATTTCCACTTCTACAGAAAGCGAAGTGCGGCCGACACGGATAACTTTAGCGGTGAGCTCAACGATTTGCCCGAGTTTAACCGGAGCTGTATAATCAATGCGTTCGCAGGATGCGGTAACGAAAGGCACGCGGCCGTGACGCGTCGCTGAAATAAAAGCAATGCGATCCATTAAGGCAAAGCCTGCACCGCCGAATAATGTGCCGTGATGATTGGTGTCTCCGGGGAAAACCACCGTTACGAGACGCGAAATCATAGGTACATCCTGACCATAAATCACATCGTCAGATGTCTGCATGTTCTGGTCATCATTCAGGGGCGCTGTCATGGATTTGTCCTTGCATGCCTTAATCATAGTGTAAAAGGCATGTCCTTATCGGCTATATGGAACACTCTATGCCGCGCTTTTACGGCGCATAGGATGTTTTCACAAGGTTCAGAATGCCGATAAGTCTTCGTGTTTCTGACACATCAGGTGAGGGAAGAACCTCATCTGTTTGTTTTTCAAATATCAATTTGTGCTGATCACATAATGAAAAAGGCCGTGACAGAGTGCTGTCACAGCCTTTTTATTGGTGTTTTACATCTGTCAGGCGGCTGCGCGTAACTGACGTGCAGCTTCAACCAGATTGATCAGTGCCGGTTTGGTTTCAGCCCAGCCACGGGTTTTCAGACCGCAATCCGGATTGACCCAGATCTGACGTGCCTGCAGCTTCTGTGCTGCCTTTTCAATCAGATCGACCATTTCTTCCACATCAGGAATACGTGGCGAGTGAATGTCGTAGACGCCGGGGCCGATTTCATTCGGGTAGCCCTGTTCAGAGAAAGCATTCAGCAGTTCCATCTTGGAACGTGAGGTTTCAATCGAAATCACATCGGCATCAAGCGCCGCAATTGCAGGCATAATGTCGTTGAATTCCGAATAGCACATATGGGTATGAATCTGGGTTTCGTCTTTCACGCCGGCGGCGGTGAGACGGAACGCTGTCACAGCCCAATCCAGATAGGCAGCCCAATCACTTTTACGTAGCGGCAGACCTTCGCGCAGAGCCGGTTCGTCAATCTGGATAATGCTGATGCCTGCGGCCTCCAGATCGGTCACTTCATCACGCAATGCCAGAGCAATCTGACGGCAGACTTCGGAACACGGCAGATCATCGCGCACGAATGACCATTGCAGCATGGTGACAGGGCCGGTGAGCATACCTTTCATCGGCTTGTCGGTTTTGCTCCGGGCAAATTTAGCCCATTCGACCGTCATGGCAACCGGACGGGAAACATCACCGTAGATTACCGGAGGGCGCACATAACGCGAACCGTAGCTCTGCACCCAGCCGGATTGGGTGAAGGCATAGCCGTCGAGCTGCTCGCCGAAATATTGCACCATGTCATTGCGTTCAAATTCACCGTGAACCAGAACATCAATGCCGATTTCTTCCTGCCAGCGGATCGCTGCTTCGGTTTCCTGCTCAAGGAAGGTCTGGTAGTCGGCTGCTGATAATTCACCTTTGGTGAAGCGTGAACGCGCCTGACGAACTTCTGCTGTCTGCGGGAAGGAGCCGATGGTCGTTGTCGGATAGAGCGGCAGTTTCAGATGCTCAGCCTGCAATTTCACGCGTGTATCAAACGGACTGTGGCGGTGCGACTGCGCATCGGTAATGGCTGCAACGCGCGCTTGTACGGCTTTGCTATTGACCCTGGCAGAGGCTTTGCGTGCAGCAATGGCTTCATCCGAGGCTTTCAATGCAGGCTCGGTAGTTTCAGGCTTGTTGCCAAGCGCGGTGCCGAGCACGGCCAGTTCTTCCAGTTTTTGCGTAGCAAAAGCCAGTGATTGGCGGATATCCGTATCGAGCTTCTTTTCCGATGCCAGATCAATCGGTACATGCAGCAGCGAGCAGGATGGTGCAATCTGCACTGTATCAGCGCCGCGTTTTGCAATAACGGATTTGATACGTTCGGTAATAGTACGCAGATCGGCGCGCCAGATATTGCGGCCGTCAATAATACCGAGTGACAGTACAAGATCAGGGCGGGCAATTTTAACAGTCGCCTCCAGATCCTGTGGTGCGCGCACCAGATCAAGATGCAGACCGGCAACCGGCAGGGTTATGGCTGTCAGCAGATTGTCGCCGTAGGAGCCGAAATAATTGGCCAGCAGGATTTTCAGTTCCGGTAGTTTTTCAGCAAAGGCCTCATAGGCTGTACGGATGGCTTCGTGATCGCGGGCATCAAGATCAAGGCTCAGAACCGGCTCATCAATCTGCACCCAGTCAGCACCGGCAGCATGAAGCTGTGCCAGAATTTCCGTATAGACTGGCAGCAGGGCTTCCAGTGTTTGGTTGAGATCAAAACCGGCCGCATTGGATTTGCCGAGTTTGAGGAAGGAGACGGGGCCGAGCAGGACAGGGCGGGTATGAATGCCCAGTTCTTTTGCTTCATTAAATTCGTTGAGCGCTTTGTTGTCTGTCAGAGTGAATGTCTGATCTGCGCTGAATTCCGGCACCATATAATGGTAATTGGTGTCGAACCATTTGGTCATTTCCAGCGCAGGTACACCATTACCGGAAGCCCTATGGTCACGGCCGCAGCCGCAGCTTGCCAGTTCTATCGGTATAATGGTTTTACCGCCGCGCGCCAGTGCGAAATAGGTGTCCAGATTAACCTTGCCGCTTTTCCAGCCGTAAAGTGCCGGAAGTGCGCCGAGTGTTACAGCCAGATCAAGCACATGGTCATAGAGGGAGAAGTCATTGGAGGGAATGATTTTGATGCCTTTTTCCTGCTGCAGCTTCCAGTTGGCGGCGCGCAAGGATTTGGCCGTGGCAAGCAGGTCTGCCTGCGAGGATTTGCCTGCCCAGTAAGATTCAAGAGCGAATTTAAGTTCACGTTGTTTTCCGATGCGCGGAAAACCGAGATTGGCTGATGTAACGGTCATTTCAATACCCCGACGATGTGACAGGCAGTAGCTGCGGCAGGAGGCCGGCAGACCTGTTCTGTCTTTCAAATATATATCGGGCAGGTCTCCTGGCTTGCGGGTCAACATTTGCTTCCGGTCTTCCCGAAATGTTGCCATTTCAGTGACCGCCCTTGAGCTGATGCATGCGCATGTGCTGTCGGGCAAATGTCCGGTGAAAGTCTTCACCGGACAGGCGGAAGAAAACTCGCCGCTTACAGTTGCGGGGGCAGCTGCGGATTTGACCCTGCCGGATGTCAGTTCCCTGATAGCCGGCGATAATGGCCGCACCGCATTCCCTCTTAGCTTTCGGACTTCTGTGATGCCGGTTGGAATGGCAGCTCAGCAGTTAAAAGAACCGCGATACGTAAAATGTGCCTCAGGATTTTTTTGTTGTCAATAATGATATAAAGAATTGTTTATATGGATATGTCTTTATTGAATTGCGAAAATAACAGATGATGCACAAAGAGCATATCTGCCGGAAGGCGGGTTGTGCCTGTTTTGGTCGAATCAAGGGATCGAAATGCTGTGAACATGCTTTGCGGGGCAAAATATTTTTCAAATATGCAATCAC
>JAIRVW010000314.1 GCA_031253705.1 Brucellaceae bacterium | reverse complement strand
TCGGACAGGTTGTTACCGTCAACAATCACACCCGGCATATTATAGGCCGCTGCACGATCAGCAATATTTTCAACGGCAGTCGAGCGCTTGGTCGAAGTGGACATGCCGTAACCATTGTTTTCGCACACGAAAACCACCGGCAATTTCCACACCGCAGCCATATTCAGCGCTTCATGGAAAGCGCCCTCATTATTGGCACCATCGCCGAAGAAAGAGATGACGACTTTACCGTTTTTCTGCTTCTTGGCAGACAAAGCAGCGCCCACAGCAATCGGAATACCGCCGCCGACAATACCATTGGCACCGAGATTGCCTTTGGAAACATCCGCAATATGCATGGAACCGCCGCGGCCTTTGCAATAGCCGGTTTCCTTGCCAAAAAACTCTGCAAACATGCGGCCAATGTCAGCACCTTTGGCGATACAATGACCATGGCCGCGATGGGTCGAGCCGATCATGTCATTTTCTTCCAGCGGCAGACAAATTCCCATGGCACTGGCTTCCTGTCCGATAGACAGATGCATGGTGCCGTGGATCAGTCCGCGTGTGTAGCTTTCTTCCGCACCTTCTTCAAAGCGACGGATCAGATACATTTTATGCAGCGCTTCTTTGAGCTTTTCCGGTGAATATTCACGGAAAGCAAAGGGCAGATTGCGCAAATCACCCTTCGCGCTATCGTCCGTCTGAGCTTTTTTGAGCTGAGCCATCAAAGGTTACTCCTCACGGCCGTGACAGATCAGCGATCCGCACGACCCAATTACCGAAATTCAGATTAATCAGACGCCGTAAACCAGCTTGTCCTGACGGGCGCGCAGTTCCGCAATCTTGGAACCTGCTGCTACAGCGGCATTGGCATAGGTGATCAGCTCGCCTTTTTTGATCGGTGCAGTAACAACACCGCCCTGCAGCAAACCACATGGAATAGCCTTGGCGCTACGTGCCTCACCGGCCGTCATGATCCATGCGCGGTAGCAATATTCACCAATCGCATCGAGGGTTTCACCAACCGCCATATCTTTCTTGGCAACGGCAGCCACTTCCGCCACAGGCTTATCCAGCGGCACCATATCCGGCTTGCCGTAAAGCACGACACGAGCGCAGGTCAGCGGTACTTCCAGCGAGGTCAGGTGATACGGACGGTGAAAGGTGAAATACGGGCCTTTACCCATCTTCAGATCTTCCATGCGCTCACTGATACGCGGATGAGACATGTCGGCAACCACAAATACACCCGGTGCCACACCTTTACCGATGGTGTAATCGACAACACCCACACGGGAGAGCACGCCGCCGTCTTTTTCAGGGATCAGGGTCGAAGACAGTTGGTCGAGTGTAGCCGCGGGGCCGTGCATACCGGCTTTGTCCGGCACCAGACCGGTGGCATTAGCGATTGCCGCCATTTCCACCATGGTTTTGGAACCGTCTACAAATTCAACCAGCATACGCACATTCATATTGCGGCGGATGGCTTCTTCCATATAGGCGTCCGGCACCGCATCAATGTTCAGCGGATTGTTTTTACCCTTACCGGCAGCAACAATCGGATGCCCCATAGCGGAAACGAATTCAATCAGCTCCATGCAGGAAGACGGCTCGTCGCCGGCACCAAGCGAATAGGTAACACCGAGGCGATCGGCTTCGCTTTTCAGATAAGCACCGATGGTCACATCCGCTTCAACATTCATCATCACGAGATGCTTGCCGTGTTCCATCGCACGCAGACCGATTTCAGCACCGACAGCAGGAACGCCCGTCGCATCGATCACCACATCAATCAGATCATTTTCAAGGATCAGGTCAGCATTGTCGGTAACAGCAACCTTATGCGCTTCCATAGCGGCTGTCAGTTCGGATGCGGTATTCGCCTCACGGCCATGCCCGCTCTCCTGAAATGCAATATCCACGGCCTTCAGAGCATTCGGAACGCGCAACTCAGAAATCGCACCGATCTCAATGCCCGGCATATGTGCAACACGGGTCACAATATCTGTACCCATTTCACCTGATCCGATCAGGCCGATACGAATTGGCCTGCCGGTATCCGCGCGGGCTTTCATATCACGGGCAAGCCCTGTCAGTGCAACATTGGTCGTCATGAGATCCTCCTGAGAGCGCCTGAAACCGGTGTACCGCTCTTTCTGATTTTATCAGCTTATCTAATCGGATATTGAACATTTGTATTCAAGTCAAGACCTCTGTTCAATTTCTCCGTTGCAAAACCGTCGCAGCAACAGCACTCAACCCGCCACGTACCGATAAAAAAAGGCGCACCGGTCCTTGCGCTTCGGACGGGGTTTCCAGCGGCAGATCAGGGAAAAAACAGCAATTTTTATCCGGCGAAGGCAGCCAAATGATCAGCCCCGATTGACTTGGATATAAATTTCACAGATAGACTTTAGTATAAATCAAAAAACAAATGTTAGTTCACAGCATACTAATTCTCTTACATATCCCGGGAGGCTTGGAGATATGAATGAATTTCTCAATGGACTGAAATCTGCAATTGATACGCTGGGACCAACCGTCCTGCTGCCTATCGTGATCTTTATTATTGCCGTCATTCTCGGGGCGAAAGTCGGCAAGGCATTCCGCGCTGCCGTCACCATCGGTGTGGCCTTTATCGGTATCAATCTGGTGCTCGGCCTGATGTTCACCTCAATCGGTGAAGTCGCTCAGGCAATCGTTACCAATACCGGAATCAAGCGTGACATTGTGGATGTGGGATGGCCTTCCGCCGCCGCCATTGCCTTCGGTTCTTCTGTCGGGCTGTGGGTTATTCCGGTCGGTATTCTCGTGAATATTGCCCTGCTGCTGATGCGCTGGACACGCACGCTTAATGTTGACGTGTGGAACTTCTGGCACTTCGCCTTTATCGGTTCGCTCGTTGTCGCTGCGACAGACAATCTGGCCTATGGCATTGCCATTGCCGCTCTGGTTGCCGCGCTCTCCCTGCTGTTTGCCGACTGGTCAGCGCGTGCCGTTCAGCAATTCTATGATGTGCCGGGCATTTCCGTTCCGCATATTGCATCGGCACAAATTCTGCCGATTGCCATTATTGTGAACTGGGTTCTGGATCGCATTCCGGGCATCAACAAAGTGAACATCAGCACAGAAACCATTGAACGTCGTTTCGGCGTTTTCGGTGAGCCGGTTGTTCTCGGCCTGATTATCGGTCTGGTTCTCGGCACCATTGCTTTCTACAATGCGGGTGATTTCGGCACAGTACTGGCCAAAGTACTCGGCACCGGCATGACACTGGCCGCTGTAATGCTGCTGCTGCCGCGCATGGTGAAAATCCTGATGGAAGGCCTGCTGCCGGTATCCGATGCCGCGCAGGAATTTGTACGCAAACGCACCGGCGACCGCGAATTGCTGGTCGGCCTTGATTCCGCGATCCTGATCGGTCATCCGGCTGCAATTTCTTCGTCGCTGATCCTTGTGCCGATTGCGATCCTGCTCTCGGTTATCCTGCCGGGCAACCGCGTTATCCTGTTTGCCGATCTTGCGGTTATTCCTTTCATCGTGGCGCTTACCGCTCCGCTTTTGAAGGGCAATGTGTTCCGCATGGTTATTGTCGGCACAATCACGCTGACAATCGGCTTCTATGTGGCCAATGCTCTGGCGTCACTGTTCACCAGCGCTGCCGTTTCTTCGGGCTTCAAACTGCCGGATAATGCCTTGCAGATTACATCTGTGGTCGATGGCTTCCTGTGGATTCCATATGTCATCATTGAAGCGATCCAATGGCTTGGTGTTGCCGGCATCGGCGTCCTCGCTGTGATTGTAGCCGCACTGTTTGTGCTCTACCGCCGCAATACACTGGCCTGGGAACGTGCAGCGGGTGCCGCTGACGAGCCTGCCGATCAGGCCGCAGCCTGACCTGACAACCCTGTGCGCCCTCAGTAATCAGGGCGCACAATTTCATAACCCAGCTTACCCCCGAATGCAGCCGAACGGAGACACAGGATGGCAAACAGCCTCTATCATTCCCTGACACCAGATGCAGTTCTGCTTGGTGTTGAGGCAACAACCAATGAGGAAGTTATCCGTCTTCTGGCCGGTCGGCTGCATAAGCTCGGTTATGTCAAAGACAGCTATGCCGATGCGGTTGTGAAACGCGAACAATCTATGCCGACCGGCCTGCCGCTGGAGCGCACTGACAATGTGGCTGTGCCGCACACTGATCCTGAACATGTGCTGAAAGCAGCGATTGCCATGGCAACGCTGAAAACGCCGGTATCCTTTGCCAATATGGAAGATCCGGATGAGACAGTCGGCGTCGGTACTGTGTTTCTGCTTGCGATTAACGATAAGGACAAGCAGATTGAGACACTGCAATCCATCATGACAGCTATTCAGTCGCCGGAGATTCTCGACGGCCTAAAGCTGGCGCAGACAACAGACGATCTTAAAGCATTACTCGGTTAACAGATTTTATAAGGAGCGATCCCATGGCTAAACAGAAAACCATTCTCTTTGCCTGCGGCACCGGCATTGCCACTTCAACGGCAGTGAATGCCACTGTAACCGAGGAAATGAAAAAACGCGGCCTGACTTTCAACGCTCAGCAAGCCAAAGCCACGGAAGTGCCTTCTCTCGCGGATAATGTGGATTTCATCGTCTCGACCACACCGATCTCAGCATCTGTGACCAAGCCGGTTATCAAAGGTCTGGGCTTTCTCACCGGTATCGGCAAAGACAAAATCCTCGATGAGATTGAAGCCGAGTTACGCAAATAATCCGCACAGTTGCAGAAACAAAAAAAGCCGCTCAAAACTGAGCGGCTTTTTTTGTATCATATCACGCAAATGGTTGCGTCATGCTGAAAGACGGCTCAGTGAACCACTCAGCGCCCTGCTCCGTCATATAGAAATGATCTTCCAGCCGGATGCCGAATTGTTCCGGCACCACAATCATCGGCTCATTGGAAACGCACATACCTGACTGCAAAACAGTCTGATTACCACGTACCAGATAAGGTGCTTCGTGAATGGTCATACCGATACCGTGGCCGGTACGGTGCGGCAAACCCGGCAATTGATAATCAGGCCCCAGACCATGGCGCTCCAGCACTGCACGCGCTGCATCATCCACTGAACCGCAGGTTGCACCGATTTTAGCAGCCGCAAAAGCTGCCAATTGTGCCTCTTTCTCAATATCCCAGATGCGCTGCTGCTCTGCCGTCGGCGTGCCGAAAATATAGGTACGCGTCAGGTCGGAATTATAGCCCTGCACCAGACAGCCGGTATCGACCAACACCACGTCATTTTCTTGCAATACATCATCCTGCGGCAGACCATGCGGGAAAGCCGTAGAGCGGCCGAATTGCACGGCGCAGAAAGTGCTGCCATTGCTGCCGATAGCCTTATGCGCTTCATTGATAAATGTGCGCACGGTGCTGGCTTTGATACCGACATGCAGAATACCGGCAGCACGGCGATGCACTTCCAGTGTCATCTGCATCGCCTGTTTCATGATCGCGATTTCGGCCGGTGATTTCACGCTGCGGCAACCATCAATAATCGCTGTTGCATCTTGCAAAGTGACAGAGGATGCTGCCTTGGCAATACCGTCAGCCATACCGAATGGCAGCGCCGGATCAATAGCCAGAACCTTACAATTCTCGTCCTGCAGAATTTGCGCCACGAGATCTGACGGGCTTTCATGCTCTTCCCAGAGCCGCACACGCGCATCCATAATTCGCACGGCTTCCAGTGAGCCTGCTTCAAAGGCCGGACAAACCAGATAAGGCTCACCTTTGAGCGGCAGCACCATCGCCACCAGACGCTCGATCATGCCCCAGCCGATACCGGTGAAATAATTCAGACTGATGCCTGCCCCGACGATCAGCGCATCTGCACCGCTCTCCGCCATCAGCCTGCGGGCTTTTTCAATCCGCTCCAGCCGCTCAGCAACAGAAATTGCCGGTGCAATATCAGCCCAAGGGCGAATTGCGCTCAGCTCCGTAGCATAATCAGAACCACCAATCATCGGTCAGACCTTCCGTCTTTTTCAGAATCTGCAATCTCATATATCAGTTTCATTCCGCCAAATACAGCATGTTTCCTGCATTTGATTGCAAACAAAGAAAGATATTATTGACAACATATTTGTAGACAATATTCATGTTTTTTCCTAATCTGAGCCGACTCCACAACAATAAACGGGGGAACGTGAATGGATTTCGACTTCACGCGCATGGAACCGCAGGATCGCTACCGGCTGCTGACAAATTTTGTCGGCCCGCGCCCGATTGCTCTGGTCACGACACGCGCGGAAAACGGGCAGGACAATGCTGCTCCGATGAGCTTTTTTAACGTTTTTTCCCATGATCCTGCGATTGTCATTCTCGGTATTCAGACAAGGCAGGATGGTCGGGAAAAAGATACGGTACTCAATATCCGCAGGACACAGGAATTTACCGTGAACATGGTGGATATGGCACTGTCCGATGCCATGCTGATCTGCGGCCTCGGCTTTGAGCCGGATGTCGATGAAGTCGCCATGGCCGGACTGACTTCAGAGGCCGGAACACAGGTCTGCTCCCGCTGGCTTCCCGCTTCTCCCTGCTCCATGGAATGTCGGGTGGAACGGCTGATTGATTATGAGCGCCGCGTCATCGTGCTTGGCGAGGTTGTGCATATGCATGTGCGCCGCGACTGTCTGGATGAGGCTGGCCGTTACGTCAATCCGGACACCTATCAGCCAATCGCCCGCCTGCATGCCGATAATTACATCGCTTCTGATAATCAATTTGTACTGAAATCGCCGGGATTGGCTGCATTTCAGGATCGCCTGACCAATAAAGGTTGAAGTTTTGCGCATTCTTCTTATCAACCCGAATTCCACAAAATCCATGACCGATCAGGCCGAGCGCAGCGCCCGCCGCGCAGCTTTGCCGACCACCGTCATAGAAGCGATCAATCCGGCAGACACTCCGCGCAGCATTGAAGGCCATGCCGATGAAGCAATGGCTGTTCCTTCCATGCTGAAACTCATCCGCGAAGGCGAAGCGAAAGGCTTTGATGCCTATGTCGTCGCCTGTTTTGATGATCCGGGACTGGATGCCGCCCGTGAAATTGCTGGCGGGCCGGTTTTCGGCATTTGTCAGGCTGCCGTGCAGGTTGCCATGACCATTTCCAAACGCTTCTCCGTTGTCACTACCCTGCCCCGCTCCGTGCCGATTATTGAGGATCTGGTACAGGAATATGGTGCTACACATCATTGCCGTCGTGTGCGCTCCATTGATATGCCGGTTCTGGCTCTGGAAGACGATGCCTGTCATACGGAAGAAATGCTGGTGCAGGAAATTGAACGCGCCAAACGCGAAGATCACGCCGAAGCGATTGTTCTCGGCTGTGCCGGCATGTCTGAATTGTGCGAGCGGCTGGAGCAGCGCTGCGGTCTGCCGGTGATTGACGGTGTAACCGCGGCGGTCAAACTTGCAGAAGCTTATGTCAGTGCCGGATACCGCACCTCCAAAGCCGGTGCCTATGATTATCCGCGTGTGAAATAACCACACGCACGACCGCTATAGAAAAGCCTCCGGCCAGCACTGTCCGGAGGCTTTTTTTATATGTAAAAAACAAAAGACGACAGAGGGATCTCTGCCGTCTTTTGCCGGATGTGTGCCGGAGGTATGAAACGTCCGGCACGGAGGGTTCTTCTTAATTTAAACCTTAAATTTCTCCGATGCGATGGCAGGCAACACGGCTGCCATCATCATAGGCCTTCATCTCCGGCTTTGTTGCCGAGCAGCGGCTGTCCGCAAACGCACAACGCGGATGGAAAGTACAACCCGAAGGTGGTTTCAGCGGACTTGGCACTTCACCACCGCCAACCACACGATCACGATGCGGTTCGGCAATATTCGGGATCGTTTCCAGAAGCAGGCGTGTGTAAGGATGCTTCGGATCAGCAAACAGCGTTTCCGTGTCCGCTTCCTCAACAATCCGCCCCAGATACATCACCGCGATGCGATCCGACATGTGGCGGACAACGCTCATATCATGGCTGATGAACAGGAAGGTCAGACCAAGCTCATCCTGAAGCTTGCGCATCAGATTGAGAATTTGTGCCTGCACGGAAACGTCCAAAGCCGAAGTCGGCTCATCGCAAACCAGAAATTCCGGCTCACCGGCAAGGGCGCGGGCAATCGAAATACGCTGGCGCTGACCGCCGGAAAACTCATGCGGGAACTTCTTGCCGTCCGATGGTGCAAGACCAACGATTTTCAGCAGTTCCTCCACACGGTCATTAATCTCGGCTTCAGTCTTACGCAGCTTCAGTTCACGCAGCGGCTCAGCAATAATGCTGTGTACCCGCCAGCGCGGATTAAGGCTGGCATAAGGATCCTGAAAGATCATATGTGCCGACAGCGGCGCACCGTTTTTTGATGGTGCAAAACGGATTTCACCATTGCTCGGGCGATAAAGACCGGTCACCAGACGCGCCACAGTGGACTTGCCGCAGCCGGATTCACCCACGAGGCTCAGGCAACCGCCCTGCGGCACGCTGAAACTGATATCATTGACCGCATGCAGCA
>JAIRVW010000197.1 GCA_031253705.1 Brucellaceae bacterium | reverse complement strand
AACAGGGTGGGCCTGCGGCGGCAGTATCGGATATTGCTACATCGCAATATCCGACAAAAGCCGTGCGTCCGGCTAATTCACGGCTGTCCACGCAAAAATTCAGGGAAACATTCGGATGGATACCGCCTGAATGGCAGAATTCTTTATCGGAGACTGTTGTCAGGCTGCTGGCCTGACGATGATTTAGATTTCACTGACCGTGATGTGCCATAATGTACCGCTTCTATAATTGGCGCTGATCCTGTCTGTAGAATTATAAAAGGGCAGAGTGATCAGGCGGTATTTTGTATATTATTAATGTGCTGAAAACTAAAAACTGTTTATTTACTTATAATCAAAATGTCGCTTTTTGCACAAAAGAGTGATAAGTCACTATTGCTTGTATAATGCTATATTGCATTGCAATGGATACTTACAGATTTTCTTATATAGAATAATATGACTGATTGGCCGGGGCTGTATGTCGCCTTTTTGTCGTAGTGAATGGGGAGCCTGAGAATATATAGGCTTCTGATGATGTTTCGTTCGTCGACAAAGGGGGCTGGTCGTCGATAATGATGCAATATTTAGTCGATATTCAGCCAAATTCTCTTTTTGTTGTAAATGCGATTTCATTATTCGCATTTGCAGTTGCGTTCTTTTGTATCTGGCTCAAGCAGCGCGATAGGATTTATTGGCTGTACTGGACGTCAGCAAATTTTGTTTTGTCTGCAGCACTGGTCATATTTGTGATTGTTGACAGGTCACAGATCATGCAGATGGCTTTTGCGAATAGTCTGCTGGTTTTAGGTCTGGCCTTGCGTTGGCAAGCCTTGCGGCTGTTCTTCTACCGAAAAAACTATGTTGAATTTAATCTGGTCTTTCTGTTCCTTGTCATCATTCCTTATCTGTTTTCAGGGCATATTAAGCATGGTGTGATTTTCGGTGCGGTGAATGTTATTCTCTTCGCCGAGATTATCCTGATCCTTCGTGAATTGCTGAAACCCAATGATGAGGTTCTGCCGTCCCGCTGGGGGCTGGTTTTTGCCTATGGTCTGGTTGGTTGTGCTTTTGTGTTCCGTATTGTTCAGTCGTGGATTGTCAGCCGGAATGAGATGACGCCGTTGCCTTTGGATAGCTTATTAACGCTGCAGCTTCTCATTGTGTCGGTTCATATTGTGGCAAGTGGTGCTTTCGCGATTTCTATTGCCTATGAGCGCGGGCTTGCGGAGCTCAAGCGACTGGCTCTGCGTGATCCGCTGACAGAATTATATAACCGGCGGGCTTTTGAGCTGGCTTTGGCTGCGCATAAGCCGGATAAGGCTTCCGTAACGCTGATCCTGCTGGATATTGATCATTTTAAACGGGTGAATGATGAGTTTGGCCATGAAGCCGGAGATATTGCCCTGAAGCGGTGTGCCAATATTCTGGCGAGTATTTTCCGTAAGAAAGATGTGGTCGCCCGTATCGGTGGTGAGGAGTTTGCGGTGATCCTGCCGGAGACGACAATGTGTGAAGCCTATGATTATGCCGAGCGCGCCCGTCAGACAATTGAAAATGATGCTTTTGAACATGCGGGCAGAATTGTGCGACTTACAATCAGTGCTGGTGTATGTCAGACTATGGCTGGCGTGACTACAATGTCTGATATCGCAAAGAAAGCGGATGTCAGTCTCTATATGGCTAAAAATAAAGGCCGTAACAGAGTTGAGATCTTTGCTGCATAAGAGTCATTATTATGTGATCTATTGTTTATTTTGCTTTTGTTTCGACTTTTTATCTCTAAATTAGCCTTTGCAAAATTATGGAGGGGCAGGTGCGTAACGAAGTAGAAACAGATCGCTGGTGTGTGCGTTTTCCGGCGAGAGGTCTGCGAGGAATGATGTCCGGATATATCACTGTTGGTTTCAGACGCTTGTCTGTTCTTGTGCTGCTTTTGATTGCGACATTGAGTGCTTCTCCTGCCTTGGCTGCTTTGTGTGCTGACAGTTCTTTGGTATCGGCTGACCAGAGCCTGAAACGTCAGCTGACTGCTGTGCGGAATATGGAGCGTGGCCGTAAATGCACGGCTGAAAGCGCGCAGGGCGGCTTTTTCAATGCCTGCCGTGATCTGGCTATGCGTCGTGGTGATATTCAGTCAAAGCTGGAGGCAAGTGCTGCAGCTCTGGCACGGTGCAGCGGTACTTCGCTCACACAGGCTGCGCCTAAGGCATCAGCTAAAGCGGCCGTGGCGAGTATGAAGAAGCAGGACGTGACCCGCCCGCAGAATCAATTTTTCGGACAATATTCCGGAACGCCCTTGCTGTTCTGTGTGCGCCTCTCTGACGGTTATTATTTTCCGGCGCCGCATTCGCAATATGCCAAAAGCGACCAGATTAAAGAGACGCTGGCTCAGTGCAGTTTCATCTGTGAAACGTCGAATGTTAATCTCTATATTCTGAATGATCCGGCTGCAGAAACAGCGGATATGCTGTCCGTAGATAAGCGTGAGTCTTATGCAAGTCTGCCGACAGCGTATCGCTACCAGTCCGACAGCAATTTCAATAAATGCAACTGGGCTAAATATAATTCCTATATTCAGCAGGTTAAATTCGGCAGGGAAAAAGGCAAAAAATCCCGCACACCGGCACCGGCTAAGACTGAAATGGTAAAAGCTGACAGTGTTAAAGAACCGGCACCTGCCAGAGATATTACCGCTCAGTCTGCAGACCGTGCAGTGCGGATTATCGGACCTGCGTTCTTGCAGGACGGGAATGATGAGCTGGTCAATTTCGGCAGTGATAATCTGCATACGGATGCAGGCATGAAAGCTGAAAAAAGTATCGAATAGATTTTCTTAAAGCATACAAAAAGCATCTGCCGGTCAGGCCTCTGACAGTAACGGCAGATGCTTTTTTATATAAATGTAAGATTTGTTACATTTTTCTCAAAAGCGCTGTTTTTTGACGCTAACGGACATGCGCCTGCATAAATCCACAGGCAAGATTTTCAAACTAAGTTGAACACAACGGCTTTTGAACCGTTTCAGATTTGAATTTTACTTCCTCATATTTTGCAGGCTGAATGATCACATTCGGCTTAAAAAGTGCGGAAAATTAAAGAATTCAGCGTGGTTTGCGGCATTTTTTACGCATGCAAACTGCACGATGCCATGAATGCAATGCCGGTGCGGAACGTGCTTTCCGCGGCCGTGGGCTTTGGTGTGTTTAAAAAAATCGCATTGATATCTGCGGCTATTTCATCATTATGTGTGGGAACATTATAAAAACTCAAACAAAATCCATAGGATGGGGGCTTACATATGCGCAAAACTTATCTGAAGACTTTGGGAGCGCTGGCTGCGACTTTGATGGCCGGTTCCGCATTGGCTGAGACGCTGACCGTCTATACCGTTTACGAAGAAGATGAAGCCGCGGCGTTTCTTGCTGAAGCCAAAAAGGCGCTGCCGGATCTCGATATCAACATGCTGCGCCTCTCCAATGGTGATCTTGTTGCGCGTATTATTGCCGAGCAGGCCAACCCTCAGCACGATGTGCTCTGGGGTGTTGCGGTAACCTCGCTGTTCAATCCTGACATTATTAAAACGCTGGAACCATACAAGCCTGCCAATATTGATGCAGTGCCTGCGCAGTTCCGCGATAAAGAAGACCGCTGGTTTGCGGTTACCGGCTATATGGCTGCATTCTGCGTGAATAATGAGCGCCTGAAAGCCAAAGGCCTGACCATGCCGAAATCCTGGGCTGATCTGACCGATCCTGCGTTCAAAGGTGAAGTTGTGATGCCGAACCCTGCCTCTTCAGGCACCGGCTATATCCAGATTGACTCGCTGATCCAACAGATGGGCGATGAAAAAGGCTGGGCATTCCTCGACAGTCTCGACAAAAACGTAGCGCAATATATCAAGTCCGGCTCCAAGCCGTGTAACGTCGCTTCGATGGGCGAATATACTGTGGGTGCATCTTTCGAACTGCGCGCTATCAAGAATATTGCTGAAGGCTATCCGATCACCATGGTGATCCCGTCGGAAGGTGCCGGTAACGAGCTGGAAGCCAATGCTCTGGTCTCCACATCCAAGAATAAGGATGCTGCAAAGCGTTTCCTTGACTGGACTGTGAGCAAGCAGGCTGCGGATGAATATTACAAGTGGAAAGCCATTGTAACGATTCCGGGCGGCGCAATGCCTGAGAACTTCAAGGAAGCCGGTCTGCCTGAGGATGTTTCCAAGGTTCTGTATCCGGTAGACTTCAAAGCAGCTGCAGATGATCGCACCAAGATCATTGATACATGGCAGAAGAAATACGAGCGCTAAGATATCACAAGACCGGATTGCCTGCTGGCAGTCCGGTCTTGCTCTATGCACCTGATAAAAAGCAGCAATGACAAGCAGTCTGAAAAAAAGCTGCACACAATAAGCATAACGGGGAATGCACTGTGTTTTGACACGGTGCGAAAAGCAGCAGCCGGAGCAAATGATACTGTTTATGCGAGGTTTTCGCAGACGCTGTTCTGTTGCCATATGGTTTGCCTGAACAGGACAGGCCGGCGGACTGCACTTAATCAAAGCAATGAGACCGGCAGAAATGTGCCGTACAGAGCGGCGGGTGTCTCATCAAAACAAAATACCAAAGGATATATACCAATGGATTTGAATATTCAGAATGTCATTAAAAACTACGGCTCAGTCACAGCCCTCGATAATGTTTCTCTGAATATTCCGCACGGTTCACTGGTGTGTTTTCTCGGGCCTTCCGGCTGCGGTAAGACGACTTTGCTGCGTGCCGTTGCAGGGCTGGAAGATATTGATTCCGGCAAGATCATGCTGGGTGAAGCCGATCTGTCGCATACACCGGCGCGGTCGCGCAATTTCGGCGTGGTGTTTCAGTCCTATTCGCTGTTTCCGCATATGACTGCTGCACGCAATATTGCTTACGGGCTGGAATGCCGGAACTGGACAAAAGCGCAGATCGCTACGCGGGTGCGTGAAATGCTGAATCTGGTGCATCTGGACAGTCAGGCAGAGAAACTG
>JAIRVW010000189.1 GCA_031253705.1 Brucellaceae bacterium | reverse complement strand
GCTGTTGGTGACCGCCACGCAGCCATCCGTCCAGTCCCAGAGATGATGAATAGCCCCGAGAGCACCCCAGCCATTGGGCAGGCCATGGATCATGATATTGCCGCCCGGAGATACATTGGCTTCTTTGGCTCTCAATGTGTCCTGTTCATTGGGATAGGAAATATGCAGACTGAGATGCGCCATCGAACGCGGATTGCGCCAGTCGATGACATAATTGCCGACCGGCGTTTTCTCATCGCCCTCCTGCAATTTATGGCCTTCCGGCACTGCGCCTAAAGCAATTTTGTAGGTGTGCAGCACTTCATCACCACGCAGCAACTGCATTTCACGGGCGGTTTTGCGCACGACGATCTTATCGGCCTGTTGTTCAGGAGCAGCCATCGCGGGTGCGGTGCCGGAAGCAAAACGCCCCAGCACTTTCGTATAGCCATAGGCCGTTGCCGGCAGAGCAACAGCCAGTAAGACCAACACCGCCAGATATTTTTTACGCTTTGAGCTCATGGCACCCGCTTGCAAAGTCTAAGATCAGGAAGCGATTAATTGCTTCAGAACCTGCAAAGGATGCTGAATTTGCGTCTTTTCCATGATTTCAACCTGCGAACGGCAGGAAAAACCTGTGGCCATAATAATTTGCTCACGGCCATGCGTCTGCATTTTCTGCCGCCAGCTCAGATCATAGATATTTTCTGACAGCGCACGGTTACGCAATTCATGTCCGAAAGTACCCGCCATGCCACAGCAACCGCTTTCGCCAATCACCATATTGATCCCGAAATGCTTGAAGATCGCAGCCCATGCTGCGATTGTCGGCGTGGCATTGGTCTTCTCGGTACAATGCGGCAACAGCATATAATTCTGTGCGGTGCGCCCGAATGATGGCTTAATATGCGGTGCAATCTGCCCCAGATGCTGTGCCAGCCATTCCTGCGGCAGCTTCACATCCGGCACGGTTTCATTTGGCAATGCGGAACGATATTCACTGCGATAGGTCAGCGTCATCGACGGGTCAAGTCCGACCAGCGGCACGCCGCTTTGCGCCAGACCATTCAGATAAAGACTGGTATTGCGTGCCGTGCGGGTGAAGGATTTCAGATAACCATGCACATGCTGCGCTTTGCCATTTGGTTTCAGCTCGGCCAGATAAGGCGTGAAACCAAGAGCCTTCAGCAGATCCAGCACATCCAGCAGCAACTGCGTATCGAAGAAGCTCGTGAAACTGTCCTGCACCAGAATAACCGCTTTGGCTTTTTGCTCTGCATTCAGCACAGCCAGCACACGGGCATCAGCCATCTGAATATTGCGGGCAAGCAGTTCTTTACTCAGTGACACATCGCTGAGTGACGGCAATGCTGTGAGACCAACCTGTTTCATGCCCCAACGGCCGAGAGCGCTGCCCATCACGCCATTATAGAGCCTGCCGGTTTTGGCGACCAGCGGCATCATATGTTCAATCGAAGCAATCAGCGGATCTTTCAGCGGGCGCAAATAGCGGCTGTAATAAAGCTCCAAAAATTTGGAGCGGAACGCCGGAACATTGACCTTGACCGGACATTGTCCTGCGCAGGCTTTACAGGCCAGACAAGTATCCATCGCATCGCGCACCTGATGGGAAAAATCATCACGGTTTTTAGAGCCGATACTGTTGCTGATACGGCCAAACAAACCACTCCATAGTGGCTTGTCACGCAAGTTTTGTGCCGAGCGGCGCGGATCAATGCCCTTTTCGCTCAGCAGGCGCAGCCATTCTCGGATCAGCGAGGCGCGGCCTTTCGGAGAATAGCGGCGGTCGCCGCTGCCCTTGAAAGACGGGCACATGGCGGAATCTGTATTGAAGTCAAAACAAGCGCCGTTACCGTTGCAATAAGGTGCGTTGTCGTAAGCATTGCGCACATCCGCAGGGATGATACGATCTTTCTGACCCCGGAAGGCCAGCTCGTCGATCTTGGTCAGCGGCTGATCATCCGGCGTGGCAATCTTACCGGCATTGAGCTGGTTATAAGGATCGAAAGCCGCTTTGATGCGCTGCAATTGCGGATAAAGCGGGCCGAAAAATTCCGGCACATATTCCGAACGCACACCTTTGCCGTGTTCACCCCACAACACGCCGCCATATTTCAGTGTCAGTGCCACCACCGCATCGGAGATACGACGGATCATCGGCTCCTGCGCCGGATCGGACAAATCAAGCGCAGGGCGCACATGCAGCACGCCCGCATCAACATGGCCGAACATGCCGTAATCCAGCCCTTCACCATCAAGAAGCGCACGGAATTCGAGAATATAATCGGCCAGATTTTCCGGCGGTACGGCTGTGTCTTCCACAAACGCAACCGGACGGCGGGCACCTTCGACATTGCCGAGCAGACCAACCGCGCGTTTGCGCATTGTCCAGATCGCTTCAATATCATCCGGCTTTTCTGTGGTGGTAAAACCGTGACGGCCACTCTGCGCAAAATCCGCCAGAGACTGGCTGACAAAGCGGATTTTCTCTGCCAATTCCTCAACACTGTCAGCCAGCACTTCGGCAATATTAATGCCGTCTGTGCGCTTGCCTTCTTCTGAAGGGAAATAATCGGCAATACGGTTCCAGATAATATCGCCGCGTGCCAGCGACAGCACTTTGGCATCCACCGTCTCAACCGATGCGACCTGCAGGCTGGTCAGGAAACGGGCATCGCGCAATGCGGTGTTGAAATCATCATAACGGATATTGATCAGCGCCGCAAAACGCGGGATCGGCAGCAGGTTGAGATCAGCCTCAGCGATCAGCGCCAATGTTCCTTCCGCGCCGCACAGCAGCGAATTGAGATTAAGCCCGCCGTCATTCTCGCGCAGATGTGCAAGATCATAACCGGTGAGAAAGCGATTGAGTTTCGGGAATGTCTTATCAATCAGCTCGCGGTTGTCGCGCTCAATCTCATCCACAAGACGGTAAATCGCACCGCTGCGGTTGTCCGGTTTTTGTAAGTCTTGCAATTCGGCTTTGGAAACCGGTCTGGTGTTCAGCTCAGTGCCGTCCATCAAAACAGCGCGCAGACCCAGAACATGGTTGGAGGTCTTGCCATAGAGACAGGAGCCCTGCCCGCAGGCATCGGTATTGATCATACCACCGATTGTAGCGCGGTTTGAGGTGGAAAGCTCCGGCGCAAAAAACAGGCCGTAAGGCTTCAGCGCTTTATTGAGCTGATCCTTGACCACGCCGCTCTGCACACGGGCAATACGCTTTTCCGGATCAATTGAGAGAATGCGGTTCATATAGCGTGAGGTATCAACCACAACACCATCGGTCAGCGACTGACCGTTGGTGCCGGTGCCGCCGCCGCGCATCGCCATTTTCAGATGACGGAATTCAGGCCTATTCAGAAGCTGCGCAATATGCTGCAGGTCTTCTGCCCCACGCGGATAAATCACGCCTGTTGGGCGCAGCTGATACACAGAATTGTCGGTTGCATAAACGGTAGTCGTGGCCGCGCTGAATTCAATATCACCGCCAAAGCCGCTCAGCCGCAACGCATCGTAAAAATCCAACGGCTCCGGTTTTGCCAGAACGTCTGCCTGCAGGAATGGTATCACGCAATTCTCTCCGCATTTGCCAGTTGCACTCCGGCGCTCCGCCGCAAGTACAACCCGTCTTTTGCAGATGTCATAGCGTTTTCAGCGGCTTTTTCCAATCATATGCGGCCGTCTACTTTGTCACGCATTGGCATGAAGTCATGCGTATTATCTCAGAGTGCTTATTCAGCGGCAATAATCATCGGCCTGTTCATGTCTTTACGCTGCACCGGATTGCCGCCCTGATAGATCAGGCAGCTGGTACGCAGCAAAGATGCGAAATTCGGCACGGCACCGTTCACATGCATCGCTTCATCATAAAGCGTGGAAAGAAAACGCGATGTCGACATATCCTGCCCGCCCGCGATTTCATCAATAATATCCCAGAATGCCGCTTCAAGCTGGATACTGGTAGAGTGTCCGCCAATACGGACAGAGCGGTTAACCGGACGATAGCGGTCTGGATCCTGCGTCGCAAATACCTCACACATGGTCAATCCTCACTAAAATTGCTTTTCGTTTCTATTCAGACCGGAGCGTAATCCGGCCTATTTTGCCGTTGATCCGCTCACTTCACAATAAAAAATCATCATGCGGTAACAGGCTACTACCATGCAATGAGACAAAAAGTGCAAATTTGGAATGAAACTAATTCTAAATGTCTCATAACCGGTGTGTTCTATGGCAAAAAATATCCATTCCATGATCCGCGTGCTCGATGAAGCCCGCTCGCTTGCATTCTACAAATCCGCTTTTAGTCTGGAGATTGCTGACCGTCTTGATTTCGAGACCTTCACCCTTGTTTATCTGAGCAATGCGGAAAGCGAATTTGAGCTCGAGCTCACCATCAATAAAGGCCGCACCGAGCCTTATAATCTGGGCGACGGTTATGGTCATCTGGCGGTTTCCGTGACCGATCTTGATGCGGAACATGCCCGCATTGAACAGGCCGGCCTCAATCCGGGCAAGCTGATCGATTTCAAGCCGGATGGCGTTCCTGTCGGCCGTTTCTTCTTTATTACCGATCCGGACGGCTACAAAATCGAAGTTTTGCAGCGTGGCGGACGCTTCAAATAAGCATGAAACGGGCAGCTCAGAGATGTGCTGCCCGCTACAACATAATTCCTTAAACTTGAATCAGCTTAAGGAGAAATTATGCTGTAAATATAGTGTGTTAGAGCGTCCTTCGTGCACCCGAGAAGGCGCCCGGCGCTCTAATAACTGTCTAATCTTGGGAGGGAAACATGACAGGCTTAACTCAAAATCTGCGCGGCATTTCACGCCGCGAACTACTGAAACGCGGCGGCGCCGGTGCTGCCCTCATCGTCATGGGCAATACAGTTTTCGGTGCCAATTATGCATGGGCGCTCGAAAGCAGCGCCCTGAAACCTGACACCATGGCCACGCTGATCAAGCTGGCGCGCGATATTTATCCCCACGACAAACTCGCTGATCGTTTCTATGCGATTGCAGTCAAAGGTCATGAAACCAAAGCCGCAAAAGATAAAGCGCATCTGACGCTGATTGAGGACGGCGTGGCTGACCTCAACAAGCGTGCAGCCGCATCCGGCGGTACTTATCGCGATATGGGTTGGGAAGAAGACCGTGTTGCGATCCTGCGTGATATTGAAGACACCCCGTTCTTTCAGGCTGTGCGCAGCGATCTCGTCGTCAGCCTCTATAACCAGAAAGAACTCTGGCCGCTGTTCGGCTATGAGGGCGAATCCTATTCCAAGGGTGGTTATATCGAGCGCGGCGTTGACGATCTCGAATGGCGCTGACCTCGCATTTTAACAATCAATTTCAGTAAATTACGTCATTTTTCTTTTGGGAGGGAACTATGGCAGCTCCTTATAAACTGACCGATGACCATGTGGTCGTTATTATCGGCTCCGGTGCCGGTGGCGGCACCTTAGGCAATGAACTGGCGCAGAAAGGCATTGATGTTGTCATTCTGGAAGCCGGCAACCGCTTTGAATATGAAGACTTCATCAATGACGAATGGGACAGTTTTGTCCAGCTGTCATGGGGGGACAACCGCACCAGCAGCGGCGGCTGGCGTCTGACCAAGGATTTCCCGAACCTGCCTGCATGGATCGTGAAAGCCGTCGGCGGCACCACTACCCACTGGGCAGGCGCATCTTTGCGCTTTCAGGAACATGAGTTCAAAACACTCACCCATTACGGCAGAATTGAAGGTGCCAATCTGCTCGACTGGCCGATTACATATAAAGATCTTGAGCCTTATTATGCCCGCGCCGAAGACAAGATGGGTGTGACCAATACCAATGGTATCAAACCGCTGCCAGGTAATAATAATTTCAAGGTAATGAAGGCCGGTGCCGACAAGCTTGGCTATAAAGAATGCCATACCGGCAATATGGCGATCAATTCTGCCGAACGCGATG
>JAIRVW010000188.1 GCA_031253705.1 Brucellaceae bacterium | reverse complement strand
CAAGCCTTGTTGTTCAAGGCTCACCAGTACACCGGCATTGACCGTATCACCGGCACCGACCGTATCGGCTACGGTTACTTTCTCGCCCTGAATGCTCACCTTGCCGCAGGCAGTATAGGCGTCAGCCCCTTCCGCACCTTTGGTGATGATAATGATTTTATTGCCGTTGGTTTTCAGCCAGTTGCGGGCAATAGCATCCTGATCGGAGCCTTCATCAAACCAGAGCAGATCTTCATCTGATACTTTGACAATATCGGCCAGAGCGATCATCCGTTTGATCCGCGCCAGATGGGCGGCTTTATCGGCAATAAAACTCGGCCGGATATTCGGGTCGAGCATTGTCACGCGGTTTGGTGCTTCCCGCCGCATCAGCGTTTCATAAGTACTGCCGCAAGGTTCCGGAATGAGACTGATACCGCCAAACATCAGAGCGCGGACATCATCACTGAGTTCCGGCAGTTGCGCTTCATTGAGCAAACGACCGGCAGTGTTTTCATCGTAGAAATTATAACTGGCCTGACCATTCTTGAGTCGCACAAAGGCAAGAGTTGTCGGTTGATCTGAAATCGCGCAAAACCGCGTATCAACACGGGATTGTTGCAATGTATCACGCAGGATTTGCCCGAGAAAATCCGATGAAAGGCCGGAGAAAAATCCGGCCTTTGCACCTAATCGGCCAATGGCAATGGCGGTGTTGAACACAGAACCGCCCGCATGAGGCACAAAGCCGGTCTCGCCGCTCAGCGTTTCACGCGGCAGCATATCAATCAGCGCTTCTCCGCAGCAGAGGATCATGCTCTCACCTTTAAACGTGCCGGCCTTAAACGTGCTGACCGCCATTGATGTGAATCTCAGAGCCAGTCACATAGGACGAGGCATCCGTGCACAGATAATAGATGGTTTCGGCGACTTCCGAAGTTTGGCCAAGACGGCGCATCGGCAGCTGTTCCACCAGCTTTTCAGTGCCCGGAGACAGGATTGAGGTTTCAATCTCGCCCGGTGCAATCGCATTGACGCGAATACCATGTGGGCCGAAGTCGGAAGCCATTTCGCGGGTCAGACCAGCAAGCGCTGCTTTCGAAGTTGCATAGGCGGTGCCAGCAAAAGGATGCACACGGCTACCGGCAATCGAGGTGACATTGACCACGGAGCCTTGCGCGGCTTCCAGTTCTTTGAACAAACCGCGCGCCAGCATGATCGGTGCGAAGAAGTTAACCTGAAACACATCGCGCCATGTCGCCATCTGTGTTTCAATGGAATTGAGGCGGCGGCCACCGGCACCTTTTGGTGAAATACCGGCATTGTTGACCAAGGCATTGAGCAGGCCGCCATTATCTTCCAGACGACGGCGGATTTCTGCAATGGCACGACCGATATCTTCCGGATCAGCCAGATCAACCTTGATATGATCTTCAGGCCCTGCAGGCCACGGGCAGTTCTCAGAGAAGTCCTGACGCGAGCAGGTGATGACACGCCAGCCTGCGCGCGAAAAGCGCTTCACAGTCGCATGGCCGATACCGCGGCTGGCGCCGGTCAGTACGATGGTTTTTTTAGGCGTATCAGTCATTTTAATCGGGCCTTTATCGCTAATTTTAAGTGGACACTATCACTATAGATTTTAAAATTTGCAAGGCGTGTTTAAATTTGGCACTGAGTCATTCAGGCATTTCCAGCAAAAGTGGAAACCGGTTTTGCGTTGGATAATGCGGAAGACAAAAAGATAGAGCGGTTTCGACAATTCAGTCTTAGCCGGAACCGCTCGAAGTGCATAATTTCAAAAGTATGTTTTGAGAATTGGAGATATTTATGTCGAAACTGATTTTGGCAATTGATCAGGGTACAACATCCAGCAGAGCCATCTGTTTCGATGAAAATCATAAAATCACCGGTCTCGGACAACAGGAATTTACGCAGCATTATCCCAAATCCGGCTGGGTCGAACACGATCCGGAAGAGATCTGGCAAAGCGTTATCACCACTTGCAAACAAGCCGTGGCCAATGCCAAGGCAGGTATGGAAGATGTGGCGGCCATTGGCATAACCAATCAGCGTGAAACTGTTGTGGTCTGGGATAAAGCAACCGGCAAGCCGGTCTATAATGCGATTGTCTGGCAGGATCGTCGCACGCAAAAGGACTGTCTGAAACTGAAAAAACAGGGCATTGAGCCGCGTATCCGCCGCAAGACAGGCCTGTTGCTCGATCCTTATTTCTCCGCAACCAAGCTGGCATGGATTCTCAACAAGGTGTCCGGTGCGCGCAAAAAGGCGGAAAAAGGCGAGTTGCTGTTCGGCACAATCGACAGCTTTCTGATCTGGCGGCTGACCGGCGGTCAGGTTCATGCCACCGATGCCACTAATGCTTCCCGCACATTGCTGTTTAATATCGCTAAAAATGAGTGGGACGAGGAACTGCTGAAACTGTTCAACATTCCGCGTGCCATGCTGCCGGAAGTGAAAGACTGTGCCGATGATTTTGGCGTGACGGAAGCGGGTATTTTCGGTGCGGAAATTCCTATCCTCGGTGTGGCGGGCGACCAGCATGCGGCAATGATCGGTCAGGCCTGTTTTGCCAAAGGTATGCTGAAGGCGACTTTCGGCACCGGTTGTTTCGCACTGCTGAATACCGGTGCGGATAAAGTGCTGTCGCGCAACCGTCTGCTGACCACCATTGCCTATCGTCTCAATGGTGAGGTGACCTATGCGCTGGAAGGCTCGATTTTTGTCGCCGGCGCTGCCGTGCAATGGCTGCGTGACGGT
>JAIRVW010000067.1 GCA_031253705.1 Brucellaceae bacterium | reverse complement strand
TTCAACGCGGATGATGTGCTGTTCTCCTATAACCGCCAGATCGATAAAACCAGCCCGTGGTATAATTATACCGGCATGGGCAATTGGGAAATGTTCGATGCGATGGAGATGGGCAAGATCGTCAAAGAGATCGTGAAAGTCGACGATCATACGGTCAAATTCGTGCTTAACCAGCCGGATGCCTCTCTGCTGGCGAAACTGGCACTAAATTTCGGTGTTATTCTGTCTGCGGAATATGCGACTCAGCTGGAGAAATCAGGCAATCTGGTTGATCTCGACCATAAGCCTGTCGGCACAGGTCCGTTTGTCTTTAGTGCCTATCAGCAGGATGCCGTGATCCGTTTTGCGGCCAATCCGACCTATTGGGGCGGCAAGCCGAAAGTTGATGCGCTGATCTTTGCGATCACCGTGGATTCCACAACGCGGATGCAGCGTCTGAAAGCCGGTGAATGCCAGATCGCGCCTTATCCGGCTCCGGCGGATGTGGAGGGGCTTAAAGCTGATCCGTCGCTGACCGTGCTGGAGCAGCCGGGTCTCAATGTCGCTTATATGTCCTACAACACACTCGTCGCGCCTTTTGACAAGGTGGAAGTGCGTAAAGCGCTGAACATGGCGATCAACCGTCAGGCGATTGTCGATAGTATCTATCAGGGCTTCGGACAGGTTGCGCAGACCGGTGTGCCGCCGACAATGTGGAGCTATAACGGCGCGATTAAAGGGCCGGTATATGATCCGGTGCAGGCAAAGAAAATGCTGGATGATGCCGGTGTTAAAGATCTCAATATGAAGATCTGGGCGATGCCTGTTGCCAGACCTTATATGCCGAATGCCCGTCGTACTGCAGAGATGATGCAGTCTGATCTGGCGCAGGTCGGCGTGAAGGTTGAGATCGTTTCCTATGAATGGGGCGAATATCTCAAGAAAAGCCGTGATAAAAACCGTGACGGTGCGGTTATTCTCGGTGCGACCAGTGATAACGGCGATCCGGACAATATGCTGAGCTTTTTCTTTGTCTGTTCGGCAATCGGTTCCAGCAACATGTCTAACTGGTGCTATAAGCCGGTGGATGATCTGCTGCAACAGGGGCGCATTACGTCTGACGCTGTAAAGCGCAAAGAGATTTATGAAAAAGCACAGGAATATATTGATGAGCAGGCACCTTGGCTGCCGATTGCCCATTCAACAGTTGTGCTGCCAATGTCGAAAAAGATCAAAAATTATGTGATGGAGCCGCTTGGTTCACATCGCTTCAAGAATGTTGATATCGACGAATAAGTCTCGTGAAGATGTAAGCCATGCCGCTCAGGCGGCATGGCTGTTTCTTTGATCGGCTCAGCGGGTGCTGATTACACTTGCTGCAATAACCAGCACAATGCCTGTGACCTGCACCGGCGATAAAGCCTGCTGTAAAATAGCGAAACCGACAGTGGCACCAATGGCCGGTTCCAGACTGACCAGAATACCGAAAGCGGACGGTTTCATCCGGCGTAGCGCCATAAATTCAAAGGCATAGGGAATAAGCGGCGTCAGCAGTGCCAGCATTGCTGCCATGATGAAGGCTTCAAGCGTGAAATTGCTGTAGAGCTGACCGGCACCGACCGGCATAGCCACCAGTGCGGCAAACATCATGGAAACGGCCAGACCTTCAAGACCGTGAAATTTCTCACCGGCGCGTTTTGTCAGCAGGATATAGCCACCCCATCCGGCAGCCGCGCTGAAAGCGAAGAGCATGCCAACTGTATCATTACCCCAGACATTGCTTCCGGAGGACAGGCAGATAATACCGGCCGCGGCAATCATCGGGCAGATGATGCGGAATTTGCCGCTGCCGTAAATGGTTGCAACAAGCAGCGGGCCGAGAAATTCAATGGCAACGGCCAGTCCGAGCGGAATGGTTTCAATTGCAGCAAAGAAACACATGGTCATGAATGCCATGGTTGCGCCCAGCGAAATCGCGGAAATCCACTGTGTACGGTCATAGGTGCGGAAAGACGGACGCACCAGAATAAGCAGAATAATCGCGGCAAAGGACAGGCGGACAAAGGTTGTTCCGAATGATCCCAGTTGCAGCATAATAGGCTTGGACACGGCTGCGCCGAATTGAATGCTGAGCATTGCTGCCAGTGTCAGAGCAACAGCCGTTAATGTCTGTCTGCTCTCAGAATTATGCCCCGTGTGAACCGCGTTCATTTCATTTCCTGCAATATAAAAAGAATGTGCCCGCAAGGATTTGCACCGGTGCGGGAGAGAATGTCCTTACGTCCGTGCAAGATAAATTTCAACTTGTTGTTGATGTCAGAAAAACTCATCCAGCCCGAGATGGAAGCGCAATTTTTTCTTGTCCGGTTCCGCGATGCCATAAGCGGCAAACAACCTGTCCTGAAGGGCAGGGCTGAACTCACCAAGACAATCGTGCAAAATGGCCAGATCCTGATATCTGTCTGCGATACCGGCACGGCCTGTATCAAGACAGCCAGTGACCTGATGCCCGTGCATCAGAATATTATCCAGCGAAAAATCCCCATGCGTTACAACGGGATCGGCTTCAAACGGCAGTAATGAGACAATGTCATCCCAGACCTGTTGCGCCGTCTGCCCCTGATATTCGTCACCAAAATCGCCGGTATCGACCAGACCTGCTTCCAGCCGCTGCTGTGCCAGATCCATCCGCAGATGGTGGTCACTGTTAAACGGGCAGGTGTGAACCGGAATGGCATGCAGCCGTCGCAGAAAATGCGCAATGGCATCAACAATCTGTGAACGGGCATCCGGTTCGTCTTCCAGCATCTGATAAGCCGTGCGTCCGGACAGTGCGGTCATCAGTAACCATGCCTGATCGCTCTCTGCGGTGAAAGCTTTGACTTCCGGTACCGGAATATGTTGACCGAGCCAGTTGAGCCGCACCATTTCAGCGGTAATGTCATCTGCCACTGTGCCACGGCCGTATTTCAGATAAAGATCAGGCTGATCCTGTGCCCCGCATAATCTGAAAACCGTACCGCCGGACATGCCGGCGAGATTGCGCTTCCAGACACGCCCCTGCACCAAAGACAATAGATTTGACGGCAGATCAGGGCTCTCAGCCGCAATTTCGCGCAACGTGTTCATTCAGATTCAATGCTTTCATCACCCGTGATAATCACATCCCATGTGCCGAACAGATGCAAACCGGCAGATTTCGCCAGATGCACCGAGGCTGCATTATCCAGCTGGCAGCGATATTGCGGCTCATAGCCGAGGCTGGATGCATGTTTGCTGATGGCGTGCACAACATTGCGGGCATGACCTTTACCTCTGAAGGCGGGCAGGGTCAGCACGCCCATATCGGCGAGTTTCGTCTCGTTCCACGGATACATGCTGGCAGCGCAGACCAGCTTATCTTCTTCAAAAGCACCGTAAACCAGCCAGTGATCCAGCTCGACATAGGCCGCATCAAGATCATCCTCTGAAGATGCAGCACAAAATTGCGCGAATGCGGCTTCGTCAGCCTGTGTCAGCTGGCGCACAGTGCCGGATTGCGGTGGCAGCGCTGCGGCTGCACCGGCCGGAAAATAGAAAAGATAATCGGCACCGTGTAGCCGGATATCGTTTTCAGCCAGTTTCTGCCTGAAATCTTGGGCAGATAGACGGCTGTTTTGTTTCAGCTCAAGTTGCGCGGCGAGTGCCGGTCTGATGCTGACAAAGGTTTTTCCCCCGGTTTCCAGTACTGTTCCGTTTTCATCATCCTCAAGCGCCGGATTGACGGTGATTGAAAAATCCGCATCAGCAAACAGCAGATCGCCTTCCGAGAAGGTTTGTTTCCAGTGATCAGTAACAGCGGATGAAAACATGAAGTCTCTCACAAATGAGTCAGGCCGGAGGAGCCGGTGCCCTATATACATTATATCAATGGCGCGGCTGTGGGACTTGCGTGCAGGAAATGTGTAGATTACGTGCAGATTTAACGCTGCACATTGACGAAAAGCACTGAATGCCTGACTTTACAGGTCAAGAAAAGGCATATGCTGATTATGACAAACGAACTTATTCTTATTATCGAAGACGAACCGGAAATTGCAGATATTCTCCGCCGCTATTTTGAGCGCGAAGGATTTCGCACGGTTAGTGCTGCCGATGGTGAGACGGGTTTGTCCCATCATCTGCGGCTGAAACCGGATCTGATTGTGCTGGATGTCAAACTGCCACGGCAGGATGGCTATGAAGTGCTGTCCGTTTTACGCCAGCGCGGTGATACGCCGGTCATTATGGTAACGGCTCTTGCGCAGGATCTCGACAAGCTTCAGGCTTTGCGCAGCGGTGCCGATGATTATGTGGTGAAGCCGTTTAACCCGCTGGAAGTGGTGGCACGCGCCAAGGCCGTGTTGCGCCGCGCCGGTCATAGCGGCAAACGGATTATGCGTGTAGGCGCACTGCTGATTGATCTTGATGCGCATACGGCTATCGCTGAAACACAGGGCGGCAGGCAAAATCTCGGCCTGACCCGCACAGAATTCCGGTTGCTGGCGCATATGGCGCAATCACCGAACCGCGTGTTTGAACGCGGGGAACTGGTTGATGCCTGCCTGCCGGAGGGCGATGCCGTTGATCGTACGGTGGACAGCCACATCAGCAAATTACGGCGCAAACTCATCGATGCAGGTGTTGATAATCAGCTGACCGGTGTGCGCGGCGTCGGATACCGGCTGGAGGATCGTCTTGCATAAGAACGGACTGATCTGGAAGGTCGTTCTGGCGATGACGATTGTCAATCTGGTTGCG
>JAIRVW010000403.1 GCA_031253705.1 Brucellaceae bacterium | reverse complement strand
TTCGCAATCCGTATGACCGGTGATCCGGCGCTGATGCTCACTCAAGGTGCGGGCAGCGTAACCGAGGCCGATCTGGAGCGCATCCGTGAAGGTCTGGGTCTGAACCAGCCTTTCATCGTGCAATATATGAATTTCATCAAAGGCCTGTTCACGCTGGATTTCGGACGCAGCTTCCTTGGCGGCACTCCGGTTTCCCTGCTGATTAAGGATGCCCTGCCTGCAACCTTGCTGCTGGCTTTTGCATCCATGGCCGTATCGATCATCATCTCGATCCCCCTCGGCATTAAAGCTGCAGTATCGCGTGGCAAATGGGCAGATCAGCTGATCCGTATCCTGTCGCTTGTCGGTCTGTCTTTCCCGAATTTCTGGCTCGCAACCATGCTGGTGCTGCTGTTTGCCGTTGGTCTGCAATGGCTGCCGCCGAGCGGTATGAGCGGCTTTTCCAGCTTCATCATGCCTGCGGTAACGATGGGGATTATCCTCACCGCCACCAATGTGCGTCTGGTGCGCACCTCCATGTTAGAGACCCTGCAGTCCCAGTATATTATGGTGGCACGCGCCAAGGGCCTCAGCGAAAACAAGGTGCTCTACAAACATGCACTACGCAATTGCGCCATTCCGCTGATCACCTATTTCGGTCTGCAATTCGGCGGGTTGCTCGGCGGTATTGTGGTCGTTGAACGCGTGTTCAACTGGCCCGGCATGGGCACACTGGCTTTCGATGCGGTTTCCGGTCGTGACTATCCAGTTCTGCAGGCAAGTATCACCGTGCTGTCGCTCATGATTATCGGTGTCAATCTTCTGGTCGATATTGCCTATGGTCTTGTCGATCCGCGTATCCGGACGGAGTAGAAAATGGCCGCGAAAACTTCCTCTTCCCTGCTGTTCTCCCGCCTGTTCAGCCTTGAATTCATTCTCGGCGTCGGCCTGACAGCGATTATCTGTCTTGCCGTGTTGTTCTCCGGCCTGTTGTTTCCCGGCGGTGCGGACAAGATCGACCTGATGGCGCGTCTTACGCCGCCATTCACCAATATGTCCCATATTTTCGGCACCGACCCGCTTGGCCGCGATGTGCTGGCACGCGTAGTCACCGGCGGTAAAATCTCGCTGCTGGTCGGCTTTGTCTCAGTTGCCGGTGCCGTGGTTGTCGGCGTTATCATGGGTCTGATTGCCGGTTACTATCGCGGCTTCTGGGACATGGTGGTGATGCGTTTTGCCGATGTGCAGCTCGCACTGCCATTCATCCTGCTGGCCATTACCTTTATCGCCATTGTCGGCGGCGGTCTGATGAATACCATTATCCTGCTGATCGTTTCTCAATGGGTACAATATGCCCGTCTGGTACGCGGTTCGGTACTGGCACTGCGTGAGCGTGAATTTATCCTCTCCGCCCGTGCAATCGGCGTGAAAGACTGGCGCATTATTTTCCAGCACCTGCTGCCGAACCTGCTTGGTCCGGTAATCGTGCTGATGACGCTGAATGTTGCCAATAATATTCTGCTGGAATCCAGCCTGACGTTCTTGGGGCTTGGTGTTGATCCGACCATTCCGAGTTGGGGCGGTATGCTTGCCGATGGCCGTACTTACTTGCAAACCGCATGGTGGGTCAGTGTTTTCCCGGGGTTAGCAATTTTGCTGACAGTTCTTGGTCTTAATCTTCTGGGTGACTGGCTGCGCGACAGTCTTGATCCGACAGGGAGAACATCACGATGAGCATGATCTTTGAAAAGAGCTTTGAGCGCAGCCTCGACAAGCTGGTTTCCCGCTTTTCCAATGCGTCGATGAAAGGCGCAACGGTTGAGGCTTGGCTGTTCGATGATTGCCCAAGCCGCAAAGCAGCAGAAGCAAAGCTGCAGGCACTTGGCGTTACCGCCAAACTGCATAGTGCCTATAAGCCGCTGGTGCATTTCTTTCTTGAAGATGTGGACTGCAGCACTCTCAAGCAGATCAGCATTGCCTATCCTGCCCATGAGGCCTGTGCAGCCAATCGCTTTTTGCTGGAAACCTATCCGCTGAGCAAACTGACCGGTGATGCGGAAGTCGAATTCAAGCCATCGGGCAAACAGGATTCCACCTATCAGATAACACTGACAGACAAAAACGGCACTGTCACACAATACGAGGTTTTCGCACCAAACCGCACCCATCAGGATGCTATTGGTGAAACACTGTTGTCACCGACCGGCTGGCTGAAAGTTATCCATCAGGGCACAGTCACATCCGAACGCTTTGAGACAGATTTTGAACAGCTGTTCCATGCCGGTATTGCCGCTGTTGCCAATCATGCATGGGGCGATACAGAGCCTTATTTTGAAGAGCTGAATATTGCTGTATCCCTGCCCGTCAAAGACCAGAAACTGGCTTATGCGGAAGAAGTACTCAGTCTGACAGAAGCGCTGCACGAAGATTTCTATTTCTCACTGCTGGAAGTGTTTCAGAAGAAATCCGGTCGCCCGCTCGGTGACCGTGGCTTGCAACCGGGGCAGATCGTACCGGAAATCACCTATGCCGATGCAGCACCCTCAATCCGCATCAGTAACCGCGCTCTGTCCACACAGGACAGCACCGGCGAAAGCCAGATGCTTGCCACCGCACAGACACCGCTATTTGCAGCGCAGATCACACAGGAACTGGAACACATCGGCGGTAAGGCTTTTGAGGCCAAATCCCGTTCCGGCCGCAGCGTTCTTGGCCGCTATATCAAAGGCACAGATGAGCCGATGATTATCAGCGGCGGTCAACATGCTAATGAAACCACCGGTGTGGTCGGTGCGCTACGTGCGGCCCATGAACTGACGTCCCGTAAAGGGGCGCATTTCACCATCTCTCCGCAGGAAAATCCTGACGGCTATGAGCTGCATCGTCGCCTGTGCGCTGATAACCCGTATCATATGCA
>JAIRVW010000380.1 GCA_031253705.1 Brucellaceae bacterium | reverse complement strand
CTACCATGCAGAACCAGCGGCACCTGTAATATCTGACGCAACGTATGGCGCGGATTGAAAGCCGCCAAAGGATCCTGAAACACCATTTGGAATCGCGACCGTTTTTCCCGCAGCGCACTGCCCTGAAGAGCAGTCATATCGGTGCCGTTGAGAATGATCCTGCCACTATCCGGTTCGTTCAGCCGCATGACCAGCCGCGCCAGCGTACTTTTACCAGAACCGGAACGCCCGACCAGCGCTAGTGTCTCACCGGCATGAAGTGTCAGGTTGATATTTTTCAAACCTTTTGAAGGGTCTTTGCCAAAGGCCTTATTGAGACCGGTAATCTGCAGAACCTCACTCATAGCACACCGTCAATCTCAGGCAGACGCGGCTGTTTCTGCCAGTCCAGTCCGATATGAGTTGCCAGCAAGGCTTTGGTATAATCATGCTGCGGCGCGGCGATCACCTGTTCAACCGTGCCAAGTTCCACCATCTGCCCGCGATAAAGCACGGCAATCCGATCGGCCAGTTGTGATGCAAGTGCAATATCATGAGTTACAAACAGCATTGTCAGTCCTTGCGCGCGCACCAGACCATCCAGCAATTGCGCCACATGATTTTGCACCACCGTGTCCAGCGCACTGGTCGGCTCGTCTGCGATCAGCAATTGCGGCTGTGCGGCCAAAGCTGCGGCAATGGCAATGCGTTGTTTCTGCCCGCCGGAGAATTCATGCGGATAGCTGCGCAAACGCTGTTGGCTGTCCGCAATCTGCACCTGCTGCATCAGTTCTGCCGCTCTTTGACGTGCTTCAATCCACGAGATTTTAAGATGCGTGACAATCACTTCCGCAATTTGATCGCCCACCCGCATCATCGGATCAAGCGAGCCATCAGGATCCTGAAACACCACGCCGATATCGCGCCCCGCACGCGGCTCATGCGCTAAAATCGGAAAGCGAATTGAACCGGCAATTTTAGCACTGGTGGCTAAGAGACCTGCAATCGCCATAGTCAGTGTGGTTTTACCGGAACCGCTCTCCCCGATCAGCGCCAGTCTTTCACCTTGCATCAGTTCAAAGCTGACCGGTTGCAACACCTGCTGCGCACCATAGTGAACCGTCAAATCCTGTACAGCAAGAAAGACCTCAGACATTGCCGCCCTCCCTCGCTGATGATGGGCGGCGTGTCAGTGCCTGTCCGGTGAGATGCACGGCAAGAACAGTGACCACCAAGGCCAGCCCCGGAATAATCGAGAGATAAGGCGCTGAGCGCAACACTGTGCGTCCTTCGGCAATCATCGTACCCCATGTCACACTGTTCGGATCGCCAAAGCCCAGGAAGGCCAGTGAGGCTTCAATCAGAATAGCCGCCGCAACTGAAACGGCTGCAAGCGAAGCCGCAGGCCCAAAAGCATTGGGTAGGATTTCCCGAAAAGCAATCGAGAACGGCCCCTGCCCCAGCGTACGGGCAGCGGCGACGAAATCGCGCTCACGCAGAGACAGAACTTCTGCCCGTGTCACCCGCGCAGCCTGTGTCCAGCTACCGATGGCGATTGCAATAATCAGCGTCGGAATGCTTGGCCCCAGCACATTAATCATCGCCAGCGCCAGCAAAAAGCCCGGCACGGTCTGAAACGCCTCAGTGATCCGCATCAGAACATTATCGGCAAAACCACCGAGAAAACCAGCCAATGTGCCGATCAGACTACCGGCAATCAGTGCCGCGGCTGCTGAACTCAGTGCCACCAGCAAAGTCGTCCGCGCGCCATGAAACAGTCCCGCCAGCACATCGCGTCCCAGCCGGTCTGTCCCGAGCCAATGGGCATAATCCGTGAATGGCCGGATCAGCGGTTCTCCGGCGATCGCCAGCGGATCACCGGCAAACAGCAATGGTGCAGACAGCGCCATTAGCCCTAAAAGTATCAGAAGGCCAATACCGGCTTTACCCTGTCTGTCTAAAGTCTGGAAAAACTTCATTGGCGCTGGCTCCGCACCCGCGGATCAAGCCGCGCATAGGCCAGATCAACCAGCAGATTGGCGATAATCACCGCAAAAGCACCGAACAGAATGACACCCAGCAACAAGGCTGTATCACGTTTGGCAACGGCTTCTGCCGCGAGGCGCCCGAAACCCGGAATGGCAAAGACACTCTCAATCACCACACTGCCGCCAAGCATCACACCGGCCTGCAGGCCTAACATTGTCACCACCGGCAACACAGCATTACGGGCAATGTGTCGCCAGATGATGCGGCGCGAAGAAATACCGCGTGCTTTGAGCGCCTGCACAAACATTTCCTGATGCAGATCGGTCATGCGATCCCGCATAAGCCGCAGATAGAGCGTGAGATAGACACTGGAAAGTGCTGCAACCGGCAGGATCAGATGTCGGCTGATATCCGCCGCTCTGGCCAGTCCTGTTTTGCCGGACGCAATGGTTTCCAGCCCGCCGATTGGCAACCAGCGCAATGTTACGCCGAAGATCACGATCAGCACCAAACCCAGCCAGAAACCTGGCACCGCATAAAGCGCCAGCGAGGTCAGCGATAACAACCGGTCACGTTTGGAATGCGGTTTGGCACCGGCCACGATGCCAAGCAGAGAACCGGCAAAAAATGCCAGAAATGTCGATACGCCCATCAATAGCAGCGTTGCCGGAAGCCGCTCCAGAATAACGTCCAGCACCGGACGCTGAAAAGCCGAAGACCAGCCGAAATCACCGGAGAACAGCGCTGTGACATAGGCAAAGAACCGCTGCAACGGCCCCTGATCCAGCCCCCATGACTGGCGCAAAGCTTCAAGCTGCTGCGCATCCGCCCCGCCCATCTGCGCCACATAAGCATCCACAGCATCGCCGGGGGCAGCCTCCAGAATAAGGAAGCTACCCACCAGAACAATGCCCAGAACCGGAAGGATACTGGCAAGACGACGGAGGAGAAACGGCACTGATACTTACTCTTGCAAACCGGTATTCGCCCAGCCGGACACCGCCCAACGCGGATTATCCGAGACATTCTGCACGCGCTCGCTGGCAACCGTAATGAACGAGAAATCCGCAACATTGATCAGCGGCAGGTCTTCTGCCACCAGACG
>JAIRVW010000360.1 GCA_031253705.1 Brucellaceae bacterium | reverse complement strand
ATCGGTGTCGGAACCGTGATTGCTGATGATCCAATTCTCAATGTTCGTTTGCCGGGCTTGCAGGATCGTTCACCGATCCGCGTTATTCTCGATAGCGAGCTGCGCACTCCGCTGACCTCGAAGCTGGTGCGTTCCGCACGTCAGGTGCCGCTGTGGATTGCCGCCCGTAACGATGCGGATCCGGTCAAGCGCCAGCAGCTGATTGAAGCCGGTTGCCGTATTCTGGCAACGGAATGCGAAGATGAGAAAATTGCTCTTCCGGAATTGCTGGATGATCTTGCTGCACAGGGGATCGCCACTTTGATGGTTGAAGGTGGTGCCGTGGTCGCGCAGGCATTTCTCGCTGCCGGACTGGTTGATAAGCTGATGATCTTTGACGGGCCGAACCCGATCCTGCCGAATGGCGATGGTCAGGCACTGGCGGTTGAAGGTTTGCAGGCATTTATCGCCGCGGATTTCGTGAAAACCGGTGAGAGCCATTTTGCATCAGATGTTTTGAGCCAGTACAAGCGCAAATAAATATTTGCTAATATACTATCACTGCAATGAGAATGACGGAGAATGACGGATGTTTACAGGTATTGTGACCGATATCGGTGAAGTCTCGGACGTTAAAGTTCTTGATGAAGGTGTGCTGCTGCGCATTGATACGGCTTATGATCCTAAAACCATTGAGATCGGTGCATCAATTGCTTGTTCCGGTGTTTGCCTGACTGTGACCCGTTTGCCGGATATTGAAAGCAATGCCCGCTGGTTTGAAGTGGAAGCATGGGAAGAAGCGCTGCGTCTGACCACGATCAGCGAATGGAAATCCGGCCGCAAGATCAATCTGGAACGCTCGCTGAAGCTCGGCGATGAGATGGGCGGTCATCTGGTTTCCGGCCATGTCGATGCTATGGCGGAAGTGATTAAAATTCAGCAGGAAGGTGAGGCTGTGCGCTTTACCATCCGAGCACCGGAAAATCTGGCACCTTTCATCGCGCAGAAAGGCTCTGTGGCACTCGACGGCACATCGCTGACTGTCAATGGTGTGAACGGCAATGAATTCGATGTGCTGCTGATCCGCCATTCGCTGGAAGTCACCACATGGGGCACCCGTCAGGTCGGCGATAAGATCAATATCGAGATTGATCAGCTGGCTCGCTATGCTGCGCGTCTGGCGCAGTTCAAGGGATAATCCCTGCCTATCACGACACCCAATAAGATGCCGCTTATGCAGATAAGCGGCATCTTTGTTTTATGCATGCGACAAAATTACAGAAATGCAGCCCGCAGGGCTTACTTTTAGAGCATAATGCTGTAGAGCATCATTTATTACCGTTTAGCTGATCGCTTAACCCTGATTGTGCAGAGATTGATCTGTCGCAGCAGGGCTTGCTGTCGTTGCTGAACAAAAGCCGTTATTGAAAAATCTATGGCTGCTTACATTGTAAGTGCCGCAGGTTTCTATAGAATATGATTATATATGTTTCCGTGAGCTTCAGGCTTTGCGGAAGCGTGAACCTGCAGCAGTTTCAGAGAAAAACCGCTCTGGTAGTCGTGGACTCACTTGCTTGAATGGCAACTGATTATGGAGAAAGAGATGACCGGTAATCTGGCCTATCCGCCGCATATTCTGATTGTTGAAGCCCGTTTTTACGATGATCTTGCTGATGCCCTTCTGGAAGGCGCCAAAGCGGCGCTGGAAGAAGCCGGTGCGACTTATGAAGTTGTGACCGTTATGGGCGCTCTCGAAATTCCTGCGGCAATCTCTTTTGCTCTCGATGCGGAGGCTGGCGGCGGTACTGAATATGATGGTTATGTTGCGCTTGGCACGGTCATTCGCGGCGAGACCTATCATTTTGAAATCGTTGCCAATGAATCCTCCCGTGCACTGACAGATCTGTCAGTGGCGGAAAGCATTGCGATCGGTAATGGCATTCTCACTGTTGAAAATGACGAGCAGGCCTGGGCGCGTGCGAAGCGCAGTGAAAAAGACAAGGGCGGATTTGCTGTACGCGCTGTCCTGACAATGATTGATTTACAAAGAAAATTTGGAGTCTGATATGACCGCCCCACATGCGACGCCGCAGAATGCGCCGCGCACCGCCAATAAGCGAGGCGTAGCCCGCCTTGCTGCCGTTCAGGCTCTGTATCAGATGGAAGTCACCGGCACCGGCGTGCTGGACATTGCTGCTGAATACGAAAATTTCCGTCTGGGTAAAGATATTGACGGTGATCAGTATCTGGATGCCGATCCGCAGTGGTTCCGCGCGATTATTGCCGGTGTTGTTGCAGACCAGCGCGTTCTGGATCCGATGATCCGTCAGTCGCTGACCGAAGACTGGCCGCTGTCGCGTCTTGATTCGACACTGCGCGCGATTCTTCGTGCCGGTATCTGGGAATTGCGGACCAAAAAAGAAGTGCCGACGGCAGTGATCGTCTCGGAATATGTCGATATTGCCAAGGCATTTTACGACGAAGACGAGCCGAAACTGGTCAATGCTGTTCTCGATCGTTTGGCATTTGAGATCCGTGGTGAGAGCCGCGGTACAAAAAAAACGCCGCGTTAATCCTGTTTTGACGGCGGCAGAACAATCTGCCAAGCCTGAGATGTATTTTAAAAGCCGGTACAATCCTGTGCCGGCTTTTTCTATGCTTAATTGTCGCTTTGTCTGTTTTTAAAACAGGTACTTGACCTTTGTCTCCGGCTTTCGCATCCTGCGGACAGAATACCGGAAGACAAGCCTGAAGCATGATGATCAGACAGATGCTAAAATAAAATACAATCCTGATAACTGAGCGATTTCAGAACCGTTTTGTGGGGTAAATCGAACGACCGGACTCTGAATTGAAATGACTGCCTTCTGTTTCTGTCTGA
>JAIRVW010000331.1 GCA_031253705.1 Brucellaceae bacterium | reverse complement strand
AGGGATTGCGACAGGGCAATAATCTTGCCGTCATCAAAGCCTTTTTTGACAATGTCCGGCAGCAGATCCACCCAGCCTTCCGGTGCAATATCCGGCTGGCCTTTTTCAACCATGGAGGTGATGGTCGGCACAGTATCGCCGACAACGATTTCCGCATTGCAGCCATAGCCGGCAGTGAGAATGATCTTATCAAGATTGGATAATAGTTCGGCAGACTGCCAGTTCATATTGGAGATGGTGACATCACCGCATTCAGCAGCTTGTGCCGAGGCAGACATCAGACCGGAAGCACTGAAAATTCCGGCAGCCAGAATCGTTGAAGCAAGGAGCTTCTTCATATGTGTTCTCCTATTCCCCGTGGTGCCGGTTGTTTTCTGTGTCCGGTGGCACCGGTGCCGGAAACAGTTATTTTTATGGTTATATGCAATATTTTAAGGAGGAAACTGTGCGGTTTCACAACGACGATCTGTAACGATTTAGCGACATTCGCCTGAAACTTGATAAAAACACGGATTTTAACGGGCTTTAATATGTAAGGAAGGTATCTTTATTGTGTAATGATCAGGACAGGCTGATGGAGGAGTGAATTTAAGATGAGTTTAAATTTCAGATTTTTGTAAACTCTATAGTTATAGTGTGATTATACTGATGATATTCTGTTTATTATATTGAAATAAAAGCGTTTTCAGGCGCAGGCCTGAAAAAGAAGAAAGGTCGGGCGCCGGAAGCGGCAGATAAGGTAAAGCGGTGATAAAAAGCCTCTGACCGTATGACGGTCAATTACCGGATTATGAGAGAATAGAGTGAGCGAGACAAGGGCGCGGGCTTGTTTGCGTCATGCCTGTTGTTTTTATGGGGGGGCGATTTGAGCCGGATATGCTGAAAAGCATCTGCGACGGCAAAAACCGCGCTGTCGCTTTAAAAGCTTGCGCGGTAATTGCCAAAATACGCTTGGCTCATCTGCCTCACTCAACGCGGCAGATAAAATACAACTCCGGTACGCAGTACCTGATCCGGAGCAGGAGACATAGCTGTCTCTTATCCACTCTTTTAAACACACATCGTTACCGTTCGGTTAGCAAGAGCTTAACGACTGGTAAATATTGAAGTTTTTTGATTGTTTTTCTCCCGCAATACAGATTATTTCTATCCGGAAATCGTAATATTAAGACCTGCGCGGTGTTTGTTATTAAAAATCTTCTGAAAATTCAGAAATTTATTTAAGATGCGTGGCATCAGGTGAAGCTAAGGAAAAGACAATGACGGAAAGCTGGCAGTTCTGGGCGCTGGTATCGGCTGCATTTGCGGCGCTGACGGCAATTTTTGCCAAGCTGGGTATTGCCGGTATTAATTCGGATTTTGCGACCTTTATCCGCACGCTGGTGATTATTGCAGCACTTTGCCTGTTTCTCACCATCAGCGGGCAGTGGCAGAAAACCTCTGACATTTCGATGAAAAGCTGGGTATTTCTGATCCTGTCAGGGCTGGCAACCGGTGCCTCATGGATTGCCTATTTCCGTGCGCTTAAAATCGGTGATGCCGCGCGCGTTGCACCGGTAGATAAGCTGTCCATTATTATGGTGGCGATATTCGGCGTGCTGTTTCTTGGCGAAAAGCTTTCCGCCATTAACTGGGCCGGCGTCGTGCTGATCGCCGGCGGCGTTATTCTTCTGACCCTGAAGGTTTAGAGACCAAGCCACAGGCGCAGCGGATTAGCCGGATCCATCAGCAGGCGTACAGTCAGCAGCACGCAGGTGATAATCAGCAATGGCTTGATGAGACCTGCGCCAACGCGCATGGCCAGATGAGCACCGGCTGTTGCGCCGAACATTTGCGCTGCGCCCATAACCAGACCGATTTTCCAGTTGATCGCACCGAAGGCCAGAAAAGTCAGGAAGCTGCCGAAATTGGAGGCAAAGTTGAGAAGTTTGGTATGCGCCGTGGCTTTGAGCAGTCCAAAACCGGCAAGCGATACAAAGCACAGCCTGAAGAAAGACCCTGTGCCCGGACCGAACAAGCCGTCATAAAAGCCGATCAGCGGCACAATTGTGATGCCGAACAGAAAAGGCTTCATACGCTGGGTGCGGCTGACATCGCCGACATTCGGCTTTACTGCGAAGTAAATGGCGATTGCAATCAACAAAACCGGCAACAGGCCATAGAGCATATCACCCGGAATATAGGTCGCAAGCAAAGCCCCGAGCACCGCGCCAAGGCCGGACATTAAGGCCATTGGCAACTGCTCTTTGATATTCACATGGCCTTTGCGTGCATAGGACAATGTTGCAGAGGAAGAGCCGAACAGAGATTGCAGTTTATTGGTACCCAGCGCCTCCACCGGCGGAATGCCTGCCAGCATCAGTGCAGGAACAGTAATCATACCGCCGCCGCCTGCAATCGCGTCAATAAAACCGGCGATAAAGCCGGCACAGGCCAGCAGCAGAAGCATGGAATCAATGGAAGCAGACATGGGGAACCGTGGAACCGATCAGGATTGTGCGGCGGGTTTGCAAAGACAAAGCAGGCAGCAAGCTATAATATGGGAGCAATCAATAAAGACTGCCGCATAGACGTGCAAGATGCAGCAGCCCGATAACGGAATTGTTTATCTCAGGCGGCTTCTTTTTAAAGTTTTGCGGGATTGGGCTTGTTATTTGGATACAGTCTTGCCAACACTGCATTTTCTGTGGCTCATAGCCTTGGCATAAGCATTTTCGGGGACGGATGATGAGTGAAACGATTTTTGAGCGTATCAGCGCCTATTTGAGCAAAAAGACTGCTGTGCAGCGCTTGTCAGAAGATCCGGCTCTGGTATCCGAGCTGCTTTTGCTGGTGCGGCTGGTTTTTGCGGATGGTCAGAAACATCAGGCGGAAATGAATGCATTGCTGCATATTATGCAGCATGAGTTTGGCATCAAGCCGGAAGAACTGCCGGAAGTGGCGGATTATCTGAAGACCTATGCCTATGAAACCACCAGCACACAGGCTGCGGCTCTGTTCAATGAAATGGTACCTGAGCGCCGTTATTCACTGGTCGGGCATCTGCTGACAATTGCAAAGGCGGATAATGACATTCATCCGGCTGAAAGCGCATTGATTTCCCGTGTGATCGAGCAGCTGAATGTTACACCGGAAGAATTGTTCGAGCGCCGCCAGAATATTGGTCAGAACAATAATTAGAGCGTACGCGTAAAAGTGTGGAAACGCCTTCGCGGGAAAAACAGTCCACTGGACTGTTTTCTTATCCCGCTTCGATCGGACAAGATACGCGTCAAAAC
>JAIRVW010000299.1 GCA_031253705.1 Brucellaceae bacterium | reverse complement strand
GAAGAAATCATAGGCAGGCGCACCGCTTTTACCGGCATGATAGGCAGCCACCACATCACCGCCCGCACAGAAAGCGCGCCCTTCACCCTCAACGATCACAGCTTTGATTTGCGGATCATCTGCCCAGCGGATCAGCGCGCGCTCCATTGCCCGCACCATTTTATGGGTCAGGGCATTCAGCGCCTTCGGCCGTGTCAGCCGGATCAGTCCTGCCGTGCCCTGCACAACAAAAGCAACTTCATCATCCCCGCCGAAACCGGACAGATTTACACTGCCGCTCATCGCCTGCTGCGCCTTATCCATTGGTATTCCTCTTCAGCTTCATCCGACGTTTGCGCTTATCAGGACAGACTATGCGCAATATTTCAACCGCTGCCATAGTTTAAAGCCTCCCGACTTCGGGCATGCATATTACAAGCGCGGCAATGTTTCACACCTCAAAAAGCGTTTTTATCAAGCTGTTACCATGATTTGAGTGTTAAGGCTCCTGATCTGGCCTGCGCGGTGTCTCCGGCTCAGCATATGATCCGCACCGCCTCTCCTTACGCCGAATTACGGAAAAGGTATTATGCGTAGTATTGACGAAATCACCCAAAGCCGACGCTTGCGCCGCACCCGCCGCACTGAATGGTCACGCCGTATGGTGCAGGAAAACAGTTTAAGCGTGAATGATCTGATCTGGCCGTTCTTTGTGTATGAAGGCAATAATGTTGCCTCTCCGATTGCAGCGATGCCGGGTGTTCACCGTTATTCCGTCGATATGGCTGTGCGTCAGGCCGAAAAAGCTGCCAAGCTTGGCATTCCGGCCATTGCGCCTTTTCCGAATGAACCGGCACGCATTAAAACGCAGGACGGCTCCTATATTACCAATCCGGACAATCTGATCAATTCGGTTACCCGTGCGATCAAAAAAGAAGTGCCGGAAATCGGCATCATCACCGATGCCGCGCTTGATCCGTTCACCACAGACGGTCATGACGGCATCCTGCGTGACGGCATTATCCTCAATGATGAATCCGTTGAAATCGTGGTGCGCGGTGCGCTGGCACAGGCAGAAGCCGGCGCTGATATCATCGCCCCGTCTGATATGATGGATGGTCGCATCGGTGCCATCCGCGATGCGCTGGATGCCAATGGTTTTTCCCATCTGCCGATCATGTCCTATGCCACCAAATTTGCCTCAGCATTTTACGGTCCTTACCGCGAGGCAATCGGCACTGCCGGTGTACTGAAAGGTGACAAGAAGACCTATTATCTTGATCCGGCCAATACGGATGAAGCGCTGCGCGAAGCCGAGCAGGATGTGCTCGAGGGCGCGGATATGCTGATGATCAAACCGGGTCTGCCTTATCTCGACATTATTCAGCGTATCAAAAGCCAGTTCGCCCTGCCGACCTTTGCCTATCAGGTCTCCGGCGAATATGCGATGATCAAAGCCGCCGGTCAGAACGGCTGGATTGACGAAGAAAAAGTGATGATGGAAAGCCTGCTGGCGTTTAAACGCGCCGGTTGTGACGGCATTCTCACTTACTTCGCACTGGATGTTGCTGAGAAACTCAAAAACGCCTGAGCCGGTTTTACCTCTTTGCAAAAGCGCGTCCTGTTTCTGACGGGATGCGCTTTTTGTATTTTAGCAACCGCAAACACATCACCTTGAAATCGGCGTATTGGCTGCTTATCTCTCAACCTGTAAGTGTATAAGGAGATGATTTAAGCCGATGAGTGAACGAACAATCCATGATGATATTGTTCTGCCGCGTTATGAAGACCGCCGCCTGTATGAAGGCGTGCGCACCAGACGTATATTCGCCTTTCTGATCGACTATTTCATTGTTCTTCTGCTGTGTATTCCGGTGGCAATTATCATCGCTTTTCTGGGTATTCTGACCCTGGGTCTTGGCTGGATGCTCTATGGTATCCTGCTGCCGCTGGTGGCACTGCCCTATGTGTTTTTCACCGTTGGCGGACGCAATAAAGCCACCACCGGCATGCGCATGATGGGTATCCGCATCGAGCGTATGGACGGCAAGCCGGTTGACGGTGTATTTGCGGTTGTCCACTCCGTGTTGTTCTGGGCGGCCAATGTGTTGCTGACACCGCTGATCCTGCTGGCAACGCTGTTTCTGGATTACAAACGCGCAGTCCATGACATGCTGCTCGGCGCGGTTATTGTCCGCACCTATCCGTAAGCATATTGCGGGACTGAATTTACACAGCGCGGGGATCATCCGCGCTGTTTGCATTCTCAGTTTTTATCCGTTCTGTTTTGCTATTTATATTACTCTCACGAAAGCGGGATTTTACATCTTTCTGATTTCAACTATCATCAGAGCGGTTCCCTTTATAATTGAATGACCGGAACCGCCCTGTTTTCTTTACTTTACGCATTATCCTACGCAAAACCGCTTCACACTTTTGCTGGAAATGCTTTAACCTTTCTGCAGCTCTTTAACTGCACAATCATATCTCAGACGAACTTCGGACCTCTGAAAACCAGACACAGACGTGCATTTTCAATCGTCTTTTTTGTCGTTTTGACGGGAAAATCATGACACAGCATCAACCGCAACCACAGCAGTTCTACCTTACAGCACCGAGTGAATGTCCTTATCTGGACAATCGCGCTGAGCGGAAGGTTTTTACGCATCTGGTTGGCAGCCGCGCAGCTGAGCTGAATGACCTGCTGACACAGGCCGGTTTCCGTCGTTCCCAAAACATCGCCTACCGCCCTGCCTGTGAGAGCTGTAACGCCTGCGTGTCGGTGCGTATTCTTGCCGGTGAGTTTGAAATGACGCGTTCCATGCGCCGTGTCTGGAAACGCAATCAGGATCTGATCGGCTTTGCCAGCAAGGCCGAACCGAGCTCGGAGCAGTATGGACTGTTCCATGATTATCTCAATCATCGCCACCACAATGGCGGCATGTCGGATATGTCTGTGCTGGATTATGCGATGATGGTTGAAGACAGCCATGTGAACACGCAGATCATCGAATATCGCCTGCGCGGTGCGGATACGATGATCACCGGTAAAGGAGAAGGCCCGCTGATTGCCGCAGCGCTCACCGATGTGATGAGCGACGGTGTGTCGATGGTCTATTCATTTTTCAATCCGGAGATGGCTGACCGCTCACTCGGCACTTTCATTATCCTCGATCATATCATGCGCGCCAATGCGATGGGACTGCCGCATGTCTATCTCGGCTATTGGGTCAACGGCTCTGAAAAAATGCATTATAAAACCCGCTATAAGCCGCAGGAGCATCTCACGGCCAATGGCTGGCTGCGCACCGATATTGCGGAATAACGGTTTTTATCTTTAAAGCGGTATTAAAGTTTTTCCAGCAAAAGTGGGCACCGCCTTCGCAAAGCCCGCTCTCCAAGACACAGGCCTTATCAAGCGGGCTTCTTTTCGTTCTAAATTATAAAGACAATTCAGAGCATTAAGTTGCATCTCTCAGAAAGAGATTCACCTCAGCCTTTGCGTCCTACCTTGTAGGCCATGCCGATGGATGCCGGCGACACCGGCGCAAAACCATATTTGGTATAAAGGTGCTCTGCAGGGCCGTCGGCGATCAGGCTGACATAAGCACTTTCCGGCGCATTCTCGTCGAGATAAGTCATAATCTCGGTCATGATTAGTTTGCCGAGTCCCTGCCCCTGATGTTCCGGCAACACCGCGATATCGCAGACCTGATAGGTCGTGCCGCCGTCACCGATGACGCGGCCGATGCCGACAATCTTTTCACCGTCAGAAATCTGTACAGCGAATAGAGTATTCTTCAGGCCGCGCTCTGCCGCCTCGGCCGTTTTTGTACTGAGTCCGCTGGCGGCGCGCAGATGACAATAAGTCTGCACATCCGGAACCTGACGCAAGACCTGATATTTTGATTCAACCGGCATGATTAAGTCACTCTTCCCATTATATAAATAGAATACGGGCGGGCTCTTCCCTGCCAGAGCCCGCCCGTATTTGGTTATTACGCTGTGAATTTACCGGTGCGCGGGAAACCCTTCGGCACCATACGTCCGGCAGAGGCACGCGCTGCCGTCCATTCCAGCAATTCCTCTTTGCTGCGTGTGAATGTACGGTCGGCAGAATCCTGCCATGTCAGCCCCTGCTCCAGAGCAAAGGTGCGGATATCGGAGATACCGCCGTCTTTATATTTCTGCAGACGCACACCTTTACCACGTGACAGTTCCGGCAGTTCCGACAGCGGGAAGACCAGCATTTTACGGTTTTCGCCGACAACGGCCATCGTATCACCGGTAACGCGCTGGCAGATTTTCATCTCATCCGGCAACTTCACATTCATGATCTGCTTGCCCTTACGGGTATTGGCGATCACTTCGCTTTCATTGATCATGAAGCCATAGCCTTCATGAGAAGCCAGCAGCAATTTCGCGCCCGCATCATGCACAAAGGCGCTCAGAATATCCTGATCATTCTCCATATCGACCATGATACGGATCGGCTCGCCATGACCACGGCCACCCGGCAGCGTGTTAGCGCCGATGGTGAAGAACTTACCGCCGGTTGTCGCCACAACAATCTTGTCTGTCGTTTCCGCATGGAAAGCCAGATGCAGCTTATCGCCTTCCTTAAAGGACAGGCTGGAGAAATCTGCCAGATGCCCCTTCATGGCACGCATCCAGCCTTTTTCCGAAACCACAATCGTGACCGGCTCGCGCTCGATCATTGCCTGATGGATATCTTCCAGATCATGGTTCGGCGCTTCGGCAAATTGCGTGCGGCGCTTACCCAAAGGCGTTTCAGGCCCGTAAGTCTCACGAACCTTTTTGATCTCGCCGCTGATCGCCTTCCACTGCTTGATTTCAGAACCGAGCAATTCTTCCAGCTGCGCCTTTTCAGCGGTCAGGCCATCGAATTCCTTACGGATTTCAAATTCTTCCAGCTTACGCAAAGAGCGCAGGCGCATATTGAGGATCGACTCGGCCTGCATATCTGTCAGGCTGAAAGTCCGCATCAGTTCCTGCTTCGGCTCATCCTCTTCACGGATGATGCGGATAACCTCATCCAGATTGAGATAAGCGATCAGATAGCCGCCGAGAATTTCCAGCCGCTTTTCAATCTCATTCAGACGGAACTGCGAACGGCGCTGCAGAACTTCCTTACGGTGTTCCAGCCATTCTTTCAGAACATTGCCCAGAGAGAGAACATTCGGCACTTTCCCGTGGGACAGCACGTTCATGTTCAGTGAAATACGGCTTTCAAGCTCAGTGAGCTTGAACAGCGATTCCATCAGCAATTCCGGATCGACTGTGCGGTTTTTCGGCTCCAGCACGATACGGATATCTTCTGCCGACTCATCACGAATATCGTCGAGCCATGGCAGTTTTTTCTCCAGCAGCAGTTCAGCGATCTTCTCAATCAGTCGCGATTTCTGCACCTGATACGGAATTTCGGTGATCACCACGACCCATGTGCCGCGGCCGAGATCTTCTTTTTCCCATTTCGCACGCACGCGGAATGCACCGCGACCGGTACGATAGGCTTCAAGAATGTTCTCTTTCGGCTCAACCAGCACACCACCGGTCGGCAGATCAGGCCCCTGAACAATCTGCACCAGTTCTTCAACGGTTGCCTGCGGATTGCGGATCAGCAGCAGCGCGGCATCACAGAGTTCCGCAACATTGTGTGGCGGAATATTGGTGGCCATACCAACGGCAATACCGGAAGACCCGTTGGCGAGAAGATTCGGGAAAGCCCCCGGCAGAACCACCGGCTCTTCATCTTCTTCATTATAGGTCGGACGGAAATCAATGGCATTTTCCGTAATGCCTTCCAGCAGCAGCGACGCCACTTCGGTCATGCGCGCTTCGGTATAACGCATAGCCGCAGGATTATCGCCGTCGATGTTCCCGAAATTGCCCTGTCCGTCGACGAGCGGATAACGCACGGCAAAATCCTGCGCCAGACGCGCCAGCGCATCATAAATAGAAGCATCGCCATGCGGGTGGAACTTACCCATCACGTCACCGACAATACGCGCGCATTTTGCATAGGCGCTGCCCGGATTGAGACGCAGCAGGCGCATGGCATGCATAATACGGCGGTGCACCGGTTTCAGACCGTCGCGCACATCCGGCAGCGCACGATGCATAATCGTGGACAGCGCGTAAGCCAGATAGCGCTCTTCAAGCGCCGATTTCAGATCAACTGTTTCGACGTGATCATCGCCGCCCGATGGCGGAATCAGATTTTTACCCATTTAATATGGTTAGCAAGCGGCTGATTCTGCGGCAAGTCAAGATACGTTTACACACAGCAACCAGGCCGGTTTTCCGCATTATTCTCGTTATTTCGTCAAAAATACAACGATTATGACAACAGATTTTCAATGATACCGAAGTGTGACTTGCAGTGAAATAAAGTCGCTGTTACGAAAAAGACAAAATTGCCATGTTATTGGTAATGACAGTATTTCGTATGTAAATATAGGCAAACACCCAAGGAGCCTCAGATGTCGGTTACGAAACCGCTTTATACCGCTGCCCGCACCCTTTCCGTTGCTACTGCACTCACTGTAATTTTTGCTGGCTCAGCTTATGCGCTGGACGGAAATGATGTTGCCAAGCGCCTGCAGGCTCGTTTTGAAGAACAGGGCGTCAAAGTTGAATTCGGCAAAGTCGAGACAGACGGTACAACAGTTACCCTGCGTGACACCAAAGTTGATTTCAAATCCTCTGAAATCGGCACTCTTCCTGCTGGCGATGTTGTTCTGAAAGACGTCGCGGAAGACGGTAAAGGCGGCTACACCGCTGAAACCGCAACTTTTCAGGATATTGAGAAAAAAGACGACAAAAGCACTTTCGTCATGAAAGGCATCGAAATCGGCAAGCTGCACCTCGCTGCTGATGACGAACAGGATCCTGTCGTTAAGATGATGTATTACCAGACCATCAAAGCTGACAGCATCACCGTCAGCGAAGACGGCCAGGAAATGGTCTCGATGAAAGACCTCTATGCCAATTCTTCGCCTTACACCAAAGGTTCGCCGATTTCGGTGAGTTTCGGTGTGAAGTCCATCGATCTCGACATCGAGAAAATGGACGCAATGCGCAAGCAGGCTGAAGCAGCCGCTGACGGCGAAGCCACACCAAATCCGATGATCGACCTCGGCTACAAGAAGCTGAGCATGGTTGTGACCTCCACAGCTGCATGGGAACCGGAAAAAGGCGACTTCTCCATCGACAAGATGGAATTTGACGTGAAGGATGTCGGCAAGATCGACACCACCATGAAGCTCGGCGGCTATGATGTTAAATTCATCAAGGCTGTACAGCAGGCAACCGCTGAACTGAATGCCAATAAAGAAAATTCAGATGCAGCCGGTATGGCAATGCTCGGTCTGATCCAGCAGCTGTCGGTCAGCGATATGTCGATCCGTTATGACGATGCATCCCTCACCCCTAAACTGCTCGAATATTACGGCAAGCAGCAGGGTATTTCCAAGGATGACATGGTCAACCAGATCAAAGGCATTGCACCGATCATGGTTGGCTATCTCGGCCATGCGGATTTCGCCATGCAGGCAACAACCGCGATCAACACCTATTTTGATGATCCGAAGTCGCTGACACTGGCTGCCAAGCCGCAGGCACCTGTTT
>JAIRVW010000199.1 GCA_031253705.1 Brucellaceae bacterium | reverse complement strand
GAAGCGATTGCCGGTGAGTTTCCGGATGAAGACGGCGATGCGCCAAGCGTGGAAACGCTGGAGGACGGTGTCTGGATTGTGGATGGTTTCACTGATATCCGCCGCCTCAGCGGTATTCTGGATACTGATCTGGTGGATGAGGATGATCGTTATACGACACTTGCCGGTTATGTTCTCTGGCATCTGGGTCATATTCCGTCAGGCGGCGAGAAATTCACGGCTGCAGGCTTCGAATTTGAAGTGCTGACCATGGAACGCAGGAATATTGCCAAGGTCAGGATCACGGCGCTGCCTGCTTACGATATCTGAAATATATCCTGAAAACACAGAAAGCCGCGCCGGAAACAGCGCGGCTTTTATTGTTTTGAATGGGCATTGTTCACAAATTCGTACCGCTATGTTTCATAAAATAGCAGGCATCAATACTTGCAGTTCAGGCAAAACGCTTTAAGTACAAAGGTGAATTGGCAGCTATCAATCCGTCTGCCTTGTTTTCTTTGCTCATTTTGACAAGAGGCAATTTCACACCCTGCGGGACAGGGCAGAATTGTTTCGTGCTCAGATTTTAAAAGGATAAGCCTTATGGCTCCTAAGCTGTATACAATCATCACCAGTACCCGCCCTGGCCGTAAAGGTCCGATCATGGCGCAGTGGTTCAACGAATTTGCGACTGCTCACGGTGCATTTGAAAATGAAATCGTTGATCTTGCTGATATGGGCTTGCCGTTTTTCAATGAGCCGAACCATCCGCGCATGCAGAAATACGAACACGCGCATACCAAAAAATGGAGCGCGAAGATCAATGAAGGCGATGCTTTCGTTTTCATGATGCCGGAATATAACAGCTTCCCGCCTGCAGAATTCACCAATGCGCTGGATTATCTGTTCTATGAGTGGAACTACAAACCGGCTGCAATCTTCAGCTATGGCGGCGTATCGGCCGGTACACGGTCTGCACAGATTGCCCGTTTGCATCTGGCATCCATGCGTATGACACCGCTGCCTGAAGGCATCAACGTACCGAATTTTGCTGCCCATATCAGCGATGAAGGTAAATTTGTTGCCAATGAACTGATCGAAGCCAGCGCCAAAACTGTTCTGGATGAACTGAAGATCTGGAATGACGGTCTGCAGACAATCCGTAAGAAATAAGCATTCTGATCATGAGAAAAGCCGCTGCAGTAATGCAGCGGCTTTTTCTGTTTTCGGCCGATCAATTCTGTATCAAATCACATAAATTTAATGGGATTATTGACATTCACGTCCGGTTGGCGGAAATTAACAAGATGTTAATTTTGTTCATCTGAGAATACAGGAGTGTCATCATGCCTCTTTTTCAGTCTCTGAAGGGAATGATTAAACAGCGCAGTCAGGCGTTTCAAAAATTCTGGCAGGAAATTTCCCATGACGAAGCGGATGTGGAACGTCGCCGTCATAATCGTCTGGCACCACGCCAGTCGGAGAAATTCGGATGCTGGCGCCATCGCGGTATCTGGTAAAATCTTCTGAAATACCTGTTTTTTGATTGTAGTTGCGGAAACTGTATTGCGCCGGAGGGCTTCTTCTTAGCAAAATCTTGCTCATTGGTTTTTGTTGCCGTTATAGATTTCTGTTTTTAGTCTGAATATTAAATTATCTATTTAAATCAATGATTTAATATTGATTTCATGCTGCCGTTGCTTAATCTTTGGAGCCATAGTCAACTCCATTCATTTGCCAGATGGCAAAGACACAGGCGGCGGGGATTCATGAAAAAGCTTCTATTGGCAGCCGGGCTTGTGCTCGGTTTGGGTACATCATTGACTGCGGCACAGGCTGAGGAGCCGAAAGAAATCCTCAATGTCTCCTACGATATTGCCCGCGAGCTCTATGAGCAGATTAACACGGCCTTTATTCCGGTGTGGAAAGAGCAGAGCGGCGAAACGATCACTGTTAATCAGTCTCATGCCGGTTCTTCCAAACAGGCGCGTTCCATTCTTGAGGGGCTGGAAGCCGATGTCGTGACCTTTAATCAGGTCACGGATGTGCAGGTGCTGCACGATAAGGGTAATCTGATCCCTGCGGACTGGCAGAGCCGTCTGCCGAACAATTCCTCCCCTTATTATTCTCTGCCGGCTTTTCTCGTGCGTGCAGGTAATCCGAAACAAATCAAAAACTGGGATGATCTGGTGCGTGAAGACGTGCAGGTGATTTTCCCTAATCCGAAAACCTCCGGCAATGCACGCTATACCTATCTGGCAGCAACTGCCTATGCGCGTGAAGCCTTTAACAAGGACGATGCCAAGGTTCGTGAATTCATCACCAAGCTGTTCAAGAATGTTCCGGTGTTTGATACCGGCGGCCGTGGTGCGACGACCACTTTCACCGAACGCGGCATCGGCGATGTACTGGTGACCTTTGAAGCGGAAGTGCTGGGCACGCAGAAATTGCTTGGCAAAGACAAATATGACGTCGTTGTACCGCCAATCAGCCTGCTGTCTGAATTTCCGGTGACGATTGTTGATAAGGTCGTTGATAAGCGCGGCTCCCGTAAAATCGCTCAGGCCTATCTTGATTTCCTCTATGCACCACAGGGGCAGGAAATTCTCGCCAGCAATTTCAACCGTGTGCACGACGCTGCAACCATTGAAAAACACAAAGCCAATTTCCCTGATGTGAAACTGGTACGTGTGGAAGATGAATTCGGCGGCTGGGCAAATGTGACCAAAGAACATTTCGCTGAAGGCGGCATTCTCGATCAGCTATTCACGGGCAAATAACGTGACCTGAAAATTACAGCCGGTGCGTCCTCAAAGACGCGCCGGTTTTTCCCGTATCCCATACAGAGCAGACCGGTTATGAAAAGACCAATCTTTAAAGTCAGAAAAACAGTGATTCCGGGCTTTGGCATTACGATGGGCTGTACGCTGCTTTATCTGACGGTGATTGTGGCTCTGCCACTTTTTGCTCTGGTAATGAAAACCGCAAGTCTTGGTTTCGCAGATTTCTGGGCGATTATCAGTTCACCGCGTGCGGTGGCGACATTCAAACTGACGATACTTACCTCTGCCGCCGCGACTGTGTTTAATGCGCTGTTTGGCCTGCTGATGGCATGGGTTTTGGTACGCTACGAGTTTCCGGGCAAGCGTTTGCTGGATGCTGCCGTTGATTTGCCTTTTGCGCTGCCGACCGCCGTTGCCGGTCTGGCGCTGGTAACCGTTTTATCGAAGAACGGCTGGATCGGGCAATATACTGAACCGCTTGGCCTGCAACTGGCCTATACCCCTGCGGGTATTATAATCGCGATGGCCTTTACCAGTATTCCTTTTGTTATCCGCACGGTACAGCCGGTACTTGAGGATCTGAATCATGATGTGGAGGAAGCGGCGGAGACGCTTGGTGCCAATCCGTTGCAGGTCTTTGTCCATGTAATCTGGCCGATGATCCTGCCTGCATTTCTGGCAGGTAGTGCCTTGTCCTTTGCACGTGGCTTGGGGGAGTTTGGCGCGATTGTTTTCATCTCTGCTAATCTGCCGTTTAAAACAGAAGTGACTTCGTTGCTCGTTTTTGTGCGGCTGGATGAATATGAATATCCGGCTGCTGCGGCTCTGGCGATGGTGATGTTGCTGATGGCTTTTGCCATGCTGCTGATAACCAATCTGATGCAGGCACGGCAGCTGCGCTATGCGGAGCGAAACTGATATGGCGATTTTGGCTTTTCCTGCTTTGGCTTCTGAAAAAACTTCACCGCAATTTCGACGCAGGCTTTGGGGGCGGCGCTTTTTAATCGGGCTGGCAGTTGTGCTGTCACTGATCGTGCTTGGCATTCCGATGGCCGTGATCTTCTCTGCCGCCTTTGGCAGCGGTGCAGGACGGTTCTGGGCAGAAATTACCAGACCGGATACGATGCATGCGGTGTGGCTGACAGTGTTGACGGCGATTGTGGTTGTGCCAATCAATATGGCCTTTGGTGTCTGTGTGGCATGGCTGGTGACGCGCTTCCGCTTTCCGGGGCGGCGCTTGCTGATCAGCTTTATCGAAATTCCGTTTTCGGTATCTCCGATTATTGCCGGTACGGCCTATCTGTTTCTTTATGGCGCGCAGGGGATGCTGGGGCCTTTGCTGGAGAGTTATGATCTCAAGATCATGTTCACTATTCCGGCGATTTTTCTGGTCAGCCTGTTTGTCACCAGCCCTTTTGTTGCCCGCGAACTGATCCCGCTGATGGAAATGCAGGGTGGCGAGGATGAAGAGGCGGCATTGTCACTTGGTGCCAGCGGTTTGCAGACTTTCTTCTATGTGACATTGCCGAATATCAAATGGGCGCTGCTCTATGGTGCTGTGCTGTGTAATGCGCGGGTGATGGGCGAGTATGGTGCAACATCAATTGTCTCCGGCGCTGTTCGCGGCAAAACCAATACGCTGCCTTTGCAAGTCGATCTGTTGTTTCAGGATCAGAACACTGTGGGAGCATTTGCCGCGGCTTCAACACTGGCCGTGCTGGCACTGCTGACACTGGTGCTGAAAGTCTGGCTGGAGCGTAAACAAGTCGATTAAAGCATTTCCAGCAAAAGTGTGTAGCGCCTTCGCGGGGAAATCAGTTCACTGGACTGATTTCTTATCCCGCTTCGATACTTTGGATAATGCGATCTAACAAAGACAAAAATAAAGCCGCCTCTGAAATTGATTCAAAGGCGGCTTTTATGTGTTTGTAATTGTTTGTTTTATTGCGGCTGCGCTGCCGCCTTGCGCTGTGTCAGGATCATCACCAATGCAATCAATATTGTTCCGACAATGAAGACAAAAGCAGCGGCGGCAATGGCCGGACTGATATTCTCGCGGATAGTCGAGAACATCTGTCGTGCCAGTGTACGCTGGTTTGGCCCTGCCACGAACAGAGTCAGTACCACTTCATCCAGCGAGGTTGCGAAAGCAAAAACCGCACCGGAAATAATGCCGGGTTTTGCCAGCGGCAAGGTTACCTTTTGCAGGATAATATAGGGCGGTGCGCCAAGGCTTGCGGCGGCCTGTTCCACACGGCGATCAACACTTTGCAACACGGCCAGCACATTGATGACCACGAATGGCACTGCAACAACCGTATGGGCGATGATCACGCCGGTATAGGAATTGAGCAGATTATATTTCGCAAACATCAGCTGCATGCCCACACCCAGCACTACAGCAGGTACGACCATCGGCAGCAGAAACACTGTTTTGATCGAGTTGAACACGAAGGAATACTGATTGCCGCGCAGACCCAGCGCACCGACGGTGCCCAGCACTGTCGCCAGTGCGGTGGTACCGGTGGAGATGATCAGGCTGTTGATGATCGATCTGCGCCATGCTTCAGCCTGCACCAGCTCCTGAAACCAGCGTGTGGAATAGCCGTCCATCGGATAGCCGAGCAAGGCGCCGCTGGTGAAGGCCAGCGGCAGAATTGCCACCAGCGGTGCCAGCAGGAAGAAAACGACCGCAGCGCCGAACAGAAGTTTGAGGAGTTTGAAGCCGTTCATGAACGTACCTCCTTCTCGGTCGAGAGACGCATATAGACCGTATAGAGCAGAATGGTTGCAATCAGCAGTACCATGCCGAGTGCACCGGCCATGCCCCAGTTTGCAGCACCCATGGCGTAGAAGGCGATGACTGAGCTGATCAGCTGATCTTTCGCGCCGCCGATGAGAGCAGGGGTGATGTAATAACCAAGTGCGGTCATGAAGACGAGCAGTGAGCCGGAAACCACACCGCGCATAATCAATGGCAATAGCACATGAAAGAATGAACGCAGCGGATGTGCGCCGAGCGAGGCGGCGGCTGGCATCAGGTTCTTCGGAATACCGATCAGCACACTGAACACCGGCAGCACCATGAAGGGCAGCAGCACATGGGTCATGGCAATCACCACGCCGGTGCGGTTGAAGATCAGCGCCAGCGGTTCACTGGCAATGCCGATGGCGATCAGGGCATTGTTAATCAGACCCTGATCCTGCAACAGGATAAACCATGCGGCGGTACGCACCAGCAGCGATGTCCAGAGCGGCAGCAGCACCGCGCCGAGCAGCAACTGACGTTTCCAGCCTTCTACAGAGGCGGCAACCATCGCAAAAGGAATGCCGATCAGGATACAGGCAATGGTAACGCTGAGAGCAGTCACGAAGGTGCGCACCATAATGGTGACATTGGCTGAGGCATCGGATGGCAGAGAGCGGATTTCACCGGAAATATCGCGTTCCATATCCACTGCTGCCAGCAGATTACGGTCTGTCAACGTGGTTGAAGCCGCTGTGGCAATGGCCTGCCAGTAAGGCTGTTCGCCCCATTTTTTGTCGATGGCGGTGAGATCAACCTGCGTGTAATCAACCGGCTCAGTGAGTTTTTCCAACTGGGTGCGGGTTTTGCTCATCAAAGTGCGGAAACCGGGTTGTGCACTGTTGAGACGGCGCACCAGATCACCAAAAAGCTGCGCATCATTATTATTGCGGATATCCTCCGCCAATGCTGCTTTCATTTCCGGCGTCGGCGGTGTTTCGACACTCCAGTCTTTAACCGCATGAGCGGTCAGTGGCAGTGCTTTGGCGGCGACAGGATCGGAGACGGCCTCCTTCATCATTGTCACCAGCGGAATGATGAAAAACACCAGCAGGAACAAAGCCAGTGGTGCCACAAGCGCGAAAGATTTCAGCCGTTGTCGTTGTAATTCGCTCATGCCGCAGCCTTTGCGCTTTGGGTC
>JAIRVW010000195.1 GCA_031253705.1 Brucellaceae bacterium | reverse complement strand
TGTCTGTGCCCCCCACGAAACCAAGCTCCTGATAAAACAGGTACGCACTTTCCGGAGCATTGGTGTTCAGGCAGGAAAAATACTCTGAGGCATCATCCAGGATAGAACGGACAAGGGCGGAGCCAACACCGTTCCTGCGAAAACGCTGCGCCACATAGAGATGGCGTGCCCGTCCCTGCGCCGCATCAGCACTATACGGGTCAATATTGCGTCCGCACACACCAGCCAGCTCACCATTGATAAATCCGGCAATTAAGATTTCGCCATTCTGATCAAACCGGTTCGCGCCACTTTCCCAGTTATCATGAAGGCGTTGCAGCATACGCTGCCCCTGTGCCAAGCTCTCCTCGAGCAAAGCAGTGTAATCATCACCAAGCGGAGTGAAAGGCAGGATTTTCAGCATTCCCGCTGCTCCTCATAGTTACGGGCGCAACACTATTTTGCTGCGCCCGCTTCAGTCATATGGCTAATCAGAATTTGTGTGCTTTCGCCAAAATTCAGAATTTTGGTGGCTTTACATTGGCAGCACGGCAAGCTGCAACCAGCGTATTGGCCATCAGCATCGCAATTGTCATCGGGCCGACACCGCCCGGAACCGGCGTAATCGCACCGGCCACTTTTGCAGCCTGTTCATAATCCACATCTCCGACTAGACGGGTTTTACCCTCACCCTTTTCCGGTGCATCACTGCGGTTGATACCCACATCAATCACAGTCGCACCCGGTTTGATCCAGTCGCCTTTCACCATCTGCGGACGTCCGACAGCAGCTACCAGAATATCGGCAGTACGTGCCAAAGCAGGCAGGTCTTTGGTGCGGCTATGAGCAATTGTCACGGTCGCATTGGCCGCAAGCAGCAGATTTGCCATTGGTTTGCCGACAATATTGGAACGGCCAATGACGACTGCATTCAGACCGGACAGATCACGGCCAAGCTGACGCTCAATCATAATCATGCTGCCAGCCGGTGTGCATGGCACAAAGGCACTGTCCACAGCACCGGTACCGAGCTTACCGACATTGATATAATGGAAACCGTCCACATCTTTGTCCGGCGCGATGGTCTGGATAATGCGGCCTTCATCAATGTGCTTCGGCAGCGGCAACTGCACCAGAATGCCATGAATGGCAGGATCATTATTGAGATCATTGATCAGCGCCAGCAGATCAGCCTCGGATGTATCTTCGGTCAGAGTATGCTGTACGGAGTGGAAGCCGCATTCGCGTGCCTTACGACCCTTGGAGGCGACATAGACCTGACTGGCCGGATCTTCCCCGACGATAACCACAGCAATGCCCGGCTGAACGCCGGTTGCGGAAACCAGTTCTCCGGTTGCGGTTTTTACCGCCGCCACCACATCTTCCGCCAGCAATTTACCGTCGATTACTTTTGCGCCGCTCGCCTCAGTCGTCATCTCAGAACTCCGTCAGACCAAAAAAATAATGCAAGCACTGAGACCTGAGATTACAAGCCGCGCTTACATCCTGCCTTCGCATAATCTGCCGGAGCGATGATGACAATCAAAAAACAGTCCCGCTATCTGAATAACGGCATCAGCGTGACGAATTGTCGTTTTGTCTGGCATTAGCCAGTTTTTCATGCTCGCGCAGCGCCTGTCGGATTTCGGCCAGAGCATGAGAAAGATCCGGTGCCTGCGGAATAGACTGATCGTCCGCAGCGTTACTGAGAGCACCTTTGCGCATGGCAGCATAGGTTTGCGATACCGGCTGGCGTACGTCCTGAAGTTCCTCCTGCGGTTGTGGCGCAACAGCCGGAGCATCCGTCTCAACGCGCTTAACAGGTATTTGTCTGGCAACAGGCGCAGCCGGAATGTGTCGTGTGACAGCCGGTTGCGGTGCCGGAGCTGCGGAGAGTTCAGGCTTTTTATTGCGCTTTAACAGGCCTGACGCGCTCTGCCATAATTTTTTAAACAGGGAGGCAGACGGCTGCGCCTTCACCTCAGCCGCCACCGGCTTTGCGGTCACAACTGCCGCAGCAGCCTGAACCGCAGCTTGCACGGGTGCCTGTGCATGACTGCGCAGAGGCTGCACACCGGTGCGCCCCATTGCAGCGCGCGCACGATAAGCGCGGGTGCGCTGGGCATTCAGACCAAAATCCTGCGGCGCATAGGCCAAAAGCGGTAATGTGCCGGAAAATTTATGATCACGATCCATAATGCCGCCCCGTTTTAAAATTCATTCAATCAGTTATTCATAATCTGCCAAATGGCAGCAATACGCATTAACGCTTTGGTTTCGCTTGTATTTTAAAAAGCTCACCTCACCCGAATTCACGGACTCAACGAAAATTGACCAAACGGATTTTCTCCGGATGATCACTCAAACTTTTCAAAACTATACGCAGATAAGCGACACGCCAGAAGCAACGCATTCACAATGTAAATCACGTTTACCCGTTACGCTTTTGCAGCGCGGCGAAACCGGTGCAAATCACTCTGCCTTATGGTTAACAAAACCTTAACGTCTCTGGCAACCGTTCTGAGAAATAAATTTCATATTTCTGCGATCTTCCTGCCCGTTGAGCCGAAACGCACGCTTTCAGAGGGCACAATCATCATGTCTCAGCCTTTTCATCCGCGCACCGGCGCTCTATGCTCGGAGCAAATCACAGGAAATGATCTGGATGCGGGGCAGCACGAATGACAAATAACAGCACGGTTCTGGTCGGTTGCGGTAATATGGGCTTTGCGATGCTGCAGGGCTGGCTTTCCTCCGGCAAATTACAACCGTCGGATGTGACCGTCGTTGAACCGGCAGAG
>JAIRVW010000173.1 GCA_031253705.1 Brucellaceae bacterium | reverse complement strand
GAAACCGATGCGCCATTGGCAGAGTTCTTAGTGCCGTTGGATCAGCCACATAAGCCGCAGATCGGCTCAACTGATATCGGTGATGTCAGCTGGGTGGTGCCGACTGTGCAGGTACACGGGCCGACAGTGGCGATTGGCACACCTTTCCATACATGGCAGGTGGTGGCGCAGGGTAAATCTCCGGCGGCACATAAAGCGATGGTGCATGTGGCAAAAGCTATGGCTGCAACCGGCCTTGCCGTGCTGAGCGATCCGGTGCTGATGGCGGATGCCAAAGCGGCGCTGGCGGCACAGACTGCCCGCACACCTTATATCAGTCCGCTGAGCGAAGGTGTGGAGCCGCCGCTGGATATGTCCAAAGGCTGAAGGCTGGTGACAGAATAAACAAAACCCGCGATTATGCCTGAGGCAGGATCGCGGGTTTTGTGTTTTTAAGTTGGTATTAGTTGCGTGGCAGACGCTCTTTAATTTCTGTCAGGCGGTCATAGATGCGGAAGGACAGCATGATGCCTTCGCACATAACACGCCAGAAGATGGTGCCGACAAACAGCATGACAATACCACCGAAAACCTGCTTAATACCGCCGCCGGTATAGCTGAATGCAGTCAAAATCGCGCCGAGGGAAGCAATGACGATTGCGACAATCCCGATCCAGTAGACAATCTTGATCAGTGCGGGTGTCAGAAATTTATCGAAGGAAGTCATATCCTGAATATTCATGGGAATCTTCTTTGTCTATTGGAGTGAAACTGAAATACAGGGTAGTTTACGATGGGTTGTTGTCAATGTGATTACATGCAACCAGAAAAGCGTTACGGATAATTTGTACGATAAAATGTGCTGATGTCTTGTTTATGCCACAATCATTGATTATCTATCGATCATAGACATTGCTTATGAGCGCTGGAACGCGTCTGTCGCTCGCAAATGTCTTCATCAGTTTCTGCTTTTGACCACGGATGTACTGGCACTGGTATTGAAATGATGAGTAGGAAGGTCGGTGCAGTTTTGCCCCGGCCTTTTTTATTGCGTTTTATCTTCTGTGTTAAAGCGATAGATGGTCTCATCATCCTGTAATATTTGCTTCAGGTTCTGAATATTCACCTGAGTAATGGTTTTTGGCCAAAAATTCTGCGCAGGCTGATTATCAGCCATGATGCTGATTTCCCATGTGCCTTTATGCTTCTTCAGCAATTCTTTGAAAGCAGTGCTGCCTGCTCCGGTTTTGCGGAAAAGCGGGAGAATGTAAAATTCTGCCACGGCATAGTCTGTACCGAGACCTGAGGGCGAATGTTGATTGATGAGGGCAAAACCGGCAATCCGGTCACCGGCCAGTATCAGATATGGCCAGCGCGTCTCATCCTGCCAGTAATCATCAAAATAGGGGTAATCTGTATCGATCTCGTCATATTGGCTGAGCTCGGTCAGATAGTCCTGTAACAATGTATGAAGTTGCGGCTTCATCTCTTCAGAAGCCAATATAACTGAAATATCCGTCATCATGATCCGGTTCAAATGTTGAAGTGCATCACTGCGGTGATTTTGTCAGCATTCTGTTGCGGATATGTGTAAATTTCTAAAAGCTATTTCATTTACTGTAGCAACGCTGAAATCATGTTTCATAACGCATTTATCGTGATGATTTTTTCACATAGTTTATTTGAAAATCAGGTTCTGTTTGTATTAAAGCATTATTAACGTGATTTAATAATGGGATCCCTGATGAGTAACACTATTCGTTTTATTTCGGCGGCGGTTGTCGCTGTGATCGTAGGCTTTGGTTTTATGGCCTATGATAAATATACCGGTGCTGAATGGGTTGTTGCTCCGCAACAGATCGAACAGGCGCGTGCCAATGGCCAGACCGGCGTTGAAACGCGTCCGGGCACTGTGGCTGTGCGCGCTATTCGCCGTGAAGATGCGGATATGCTTCCGGTTCGCTGGGCAGGATATGGCATTATGGCCGGTATTCTCATTCTTTTTGCTACGCGCAAGCGCAAAGGCGCATAACGGATTTCCGTGTGATTGTCTGAAGAAGCCCTGCATTTGCGGGGCTTTTCTTTTTTGCAGTCCTGCTGCTGCGCGATATACAAATCAAAATTTGAAAATAAGAAATGCATATTTGAAATAGCGCATTTTGCCTATCACGTGGCTCCCGATGAAGGAGATGACGTGATGGGACTGTTAAAGGATAAAGTTGCAATTATTACCGGCGCATCGTCCGGTATAGGACGTGCCGCTGCTCTTATGTTCAGTGCAGAGGGTGCCTCACTTGTGTTGAATGCCCGAGGAGATGCGGCTTTGCAGGAGGTGGCTCAGACGATCCGCGCGCAGGGCGGACAGGTTGAGACTGTGACCGGCGATGTCAGCTTGCCGGAGACCCATGAGGCGCTGGTTGAGACCGCTGTCCGCACCTATGGCGGACTTGATATTGCATTTAATAATGCAGCCATGATCGGTGTGATGAAACCGCTTGCAGAGATTGAGCTTGCTGAGTGGAATGAGACGCTGTCATCAGCTTTAACGTCAGCCTTTCTGGGGGCACGAAGTCAAATTCCGGCTTTGCTCCGGCGCGGCGGCGGTTCTGTTATCTTCACATCCAGTTTTGTCGGTATCGCTTCAGGACTGCCGACGATGGGCGCTTATGCTGCAGCCAAAGCGGGGCTGACGGGACTGGTGAAAGGGATTACAGCCGATTATGCAGCGCAGGGCATCAGGGCGAACGCGCTGATTGCAGGCGGAACGGATACAGCTATGGCCGGAGATGAGCAGCAAAAACAATGGGCTGCCGGACTGCATGCTATGAAACGCATTGCTCAGCCGGAAGAAATTGCTGCCGCAGCGCTGTTTCTTGCCAGTCCGATGGCGAGCTTTGTTGCCGGATCCGCCTTATTTGCGGATGGTGGTAATTCAGCGGTTAAACTCTGAAAAGACGCGAACAAGCCCCGCAGAAGCGGGGCTTGTCACGAATGGTTTAAGCTTCAAGCGCTTTCAGCATGCCAACACGGGTTGCGTGGCGGCCGCCTTCAAAGCCGGCCTTCAGGAATGCATCGACGATATCGAGTGCACGGCCTTCACCGACAACACGTGCGCCGATTGACAGCATATTCGCATCATTATGTTCGCGGATCAT
>JAIRVW010000068.1 GCA_031253705.1 Brucellaceae bacterium | reverse complement strand
TTTCTATAAACAGCAGGAATACGGCCTGACAATGGTATTGGTGACCCATGATCCGTCACTGTCTGCCCGTTGTGCCCGTGAAATCCATGTGCGTTCGGGGCAAATTCATGCAGAGCCTCTCCTTGGATCAGAAGAACCTGTTCAGGCGGAAGCCGCACAATGAGCAGAGCTAAACCATCTTTTACTCTCGCTTTGCGTTTTGCATTACGCGAGATGCGCGGCGGCCTGACCGGCTTTTACATCTTCCTCGGTTGTATTGCTCTTGGTGTTGCTGCCATCGGCGGCGTCAATTCCGTTGCCCGTTCGATTGCCGATGGTCTGGCGGTTGAGGGGCAGGCTATTCTCGGCGGTGATGTCAGCTTTATGCTCAATCAGCGTGAGGTGACTCAGCAGGAACGCGTATTCCTGAACGCACAAGGCACTCTGTCTGAGAATATCACCATGCGTTCGATGGTGCGGTTGCCGGATGGCTCGGATCAGGCGCTGGTTGAGGTGAAGGCCGTTGATAGTGCTTACCCGCTTTATGGGACGTTGAAACTGCAGCCGGATTTGCCTGCCGGTGAACGCTTTACCCTGAAAGACGGTGTCTATGGTGCGGCCGTGCCGCAGCTTTTGCTGGATCGACTGAATTTAAAACTGGGCGACCAGATTATGCTCGGCTCGGCAAAATTCACGCTGCGGGCGATAATTGAGAGTGAGCCGGATATGCTGAGTACCGGCATGGCGCTCGCTCCGCGTTTTCTGACCTCGGATGAGGCCTTGCGCGCCTCCGGACTTATTCAACCCGGTAGTCTGGTCAATTATATTTATAAAATCGCCCTGCCGGATACGGCACAGGCAGGCGCACAGGATACACGGCTTGCGGCATTGGAAGCAGCCGCAGAGAAAGACTTTCCTGAAGCAGGCTGGAACATCCGCAACCGTACCAATGCCGCGCCGGCTCTGTCAGCCAATATTGAGCGTTTCTCGCAGTTCCTCACCCTTGTCGGGCTAACCTCGCTGATTATCGGCGGTGTTGGTGTCGCTAATGCTGTGCGCAGTTTTCTGGACGGTAAGCGGCCGGTCATCGCGACATTCAAATCGCTGGGAGCTTCTGCCGATTTCGTGGTGCTGATCTATCTCTGTCAGATTGTGGCGATTGCACTGATCGGCATTGTGATTGGTCTGGTCCTGTCTCTGGGGCTGAGTGCTGCGGCGGTTTATGGCCTGTCTTCCTATCTGCCGGTCAGCGGCGGGCTGAAGCTCTATCCGCAAGCGCTGTTACTGGCCACGGCTTTCGGTCTGATCACGACACTGATCTTTGCGCTGCTGCCTTTAGGGCGGGCGCGGGAAATTCCGGCAACGGCTTTGTTCCGCCAGAAGGGTTTTGACCAGAGTGGCTGGCCGCCGGTGCTCTATATGGTAACCGCCGGAATTCTGCTGCTGGCATTGATCGGTCTGGTGCTGTTCTTTGTCGAGGATCAGCGTATTGCCGGTGTTTTCATTGTCGGTGCTGTTGCGGCTTTCATCATTCTGCGCGGCGTGTCTTTTGGCCTGCGGATGCTGGCGCGAAAGGCACCGCGGTTTCGCTCACCTGCCTTGCGGCTGGCGATCGGCAATATTCACCGTCCGGGGGCACTGACGCCTTCTGTGGTGTTGTCACTTGGCCTTGGCCTGACATTGGTTGTGGCGCTGGCTTTGGTTGACGGCAATCTGCGCCGTCAGATCACGCAAAGCCTGCCAGCCCATGCGCCGAATTTCTTCTTCGTTGATATTCAGAATACCGAAATCGACAGCTTTCGCGATCTGCTGGCAAAGGCCACGCCGGAAGGCAAGGTGGTGAGTGCAGCCATGCTACGCGGGCGGATTGTGGCGCTGAACGGCACGGATGTTGATAAGGTCAATGTACCGCCGCAAGGTGCGTGGGTATTGCGTGGCGATCGCGGTATAACCTATGCCAAAAATCTGCCGGAAAATTCGACCCTGAGCGCGGGCACATGGTGGCCTGCGGATTACAGCGGTGAGCCACTGGTTTCCTTCGCAGCCAAAGAAGCGGAAGAACTCGGGCTGAAAATCGGCGATACGGTGACAGTGAATGTGCTTGGCAGGAATATCACTGCAAAAATTGCGAATTTCCGTCAGGTGCAGTGGGAAACGCTGGCGATCAATTTCGTCATGGTATTTTCGCCGAACACATTTGCCGGTGCGCCGCATTCATGGCTGGCGACACTGACAGATGCCAATGCGACACCGCAGCAGGAGGCCGCTGTGTTGCGCACTGTCACGCAGACTTTCCCTGCGGTTACATCTGTGCGGGTTAAGGATGCGATTGAAGTGGCCAATGATCTGATCAGTCAGCTGGCCGTTGCGATCCGCTGGGCGGCATCGGTCGGGCTTCTGGCAGCAATATTGGTGCTGGCAGGGGCCTTGGCCGCTGGTAATCGTGCCAGACAACATGATGCGGTGGTGCTGAAAACACTGGGCGCAACCCGCCTCACACTGATCCGCGCTTTTATCTATGAATATGCACTGCTCGGCTTTGCGACTGCTGTTTTTGCGCTGGGAGCAGGTGGCCTCGCTGCATGGTTTGTCGTCGTAAAGCTGATGAATTTGCAGATGCGGATGCTGCCGGACGTGGCATTTTTCACGGTGCTGACGGCGCTGGTTCTGACCGTCGGTTTCGGGCTTGCCGGTACTTGGCGGGTGCTGGGACAGAAGGCAAGTTCGGTGCTGCGGGAACTATGATGATGTAAACAAAAACATTTTAGCGGCTAGTAATAAGTATTCCGGCGGGCAAAAAGGCATAAAAAATGTCGCTTTTTGCTAATATAAATCTGTTTGGTCTTGTTTTGACCACGTAAAATAACCATTATATCAAGCAGGCATGCTGGGGTTCCGCCAGCGGCGCCTGGGGAGCGCCCCTGACACCGGACGGAACATAGCTAGAGGACTATTATGGTAGATTTTCGTAATGTACAGGCGCAGAGCCCGATCGGGGCGCGCGCAGACGCAGCCATCGATCAGGGACTGCGCTCATACATGCTTGGCGTATATAATATGATGGCGATCGGCCTGGCCGTAACCGGTCTGGTTGCTTATGCTTTCGCAGCTCTGGCGGTTACAACAGATCCGTCCGTCGCTGTCGGTCAGATTGCCAATGGTAAAATGCTTACCGCAATTGGTGCCGCAATTTATACGTCACCGCTGCGTTGGGTGATTATGCTTGCTCCTCTGGGAGCTGTGTTCTTCCTCAGCTTCCGTATTGAGCGCATGAATGTTGCAACCGCTCAGCTGACCTTCTGGGTTTATGCTGCTCTGGTTGGTTTGTCGCTGTCCTCGATCTTCCTGATCTATACATCAGCAAGCATCGTACAGACTTTCTTCGTTACCGCGGCTTCTTTTGGTGCCCTGTCGCTTTACGGCTACACCACCAAGCGTGATCTGTCGGCAATGGGTTCGTTCCTGATCATGGGTCTGTTCGGTTTGATCCTTGCTTCGATCGTGAACATTTTCCTTGGTTCTTCTGCTCTGCAGTTTGCAATCTCGGTTCTTGGTGTTCTGATCTTTGCCGGTCTTACCGCTTATGACACCCAGTCCATCAAGGAAATGTACTTTGAGGGCGATTCTTCAGATGCAATGGGTCGTAAGATCGTTATGGGCGCACTGCGTCTGTACCTCGACTTCATCAACATGTTCATGTTCCTGCTGCAGTTTTTGGGCAACCGTGACTAATTCACGGAGCTGAACATTGAAATGAAAAGGGCGGCTGTGAAGCCGCCCTTTTTTGTTGCCTTACCAGTGAATTTTAAAGCCGATATTACCGGCGATGCTGTAGTTGTTGTTGATATCTTTCGTAGCGCCGCTGGTCTCAACCGTGCCGAACAGGGCGTATTTGCCGTCATTCCAGCTATAGGTGGAGCCTACAGTGAGTTGCAGCTCGGTTTTTGCCTGTCCGCCGGTATAAAAAGGTGTGCCGGAGACAAGAATAAGATTAGAATCTCCGGTGAAATTCTGCTGCACGCCAATCATACCGTACAGATCGAGCTTGCGGGCAAAGCCGGCGGTATCCTGCCAGGTGTTTTCATAATTTGTTGCAAGGGCTACACGCCCTAACAGGTCATTGGCATTCGAGTGATGGACTCTGGCATTATAAAAATCAGTGTAATCTTTCAGGTTGAGGCCGGAATAGGACAGTTGCGCCTGAGGTGTGAAAGACCAGAACGCATTATACTGAACGCGTTTACCGACCTCGACGCTAAAGCCATAACCCGTATTGTTGTGATCTGAGACATGGTTTTTCCTGGTCAGATCGGCATAGAGATCGGTTTTATACCAGCTGAATTGTGTCTGGGCATCGAGATACAAGCCATTGTCGCCATACCATGTTAATGCACCGCCAAGACCATAGGCTTGCGTGTTGATGTCGCCATCACCGTATCGTGAAAAGCTTCTGCTTTTGCTGTCCAGATAATGTACCCAACCGCTGCCGATCAGGCGGCCGGTATCTGTTTCGCGAAGCTGGCTGTCGAGGCCAGCCTGTAATAACCAGTAATTTTGCCGGTATTTATTGGCAATTGTTGAGGATTGCGAATTGTAATTTTCTTGACCGGCTTCTGTTCGGGCCCAAAACAGTGCCATATTGGTAATAGCTGTGCTGGCTTCAGGGCTCAGATAGCCGGAGCCGGAGCCATCGCCTTGCGCAATCCTGTAAGCACCGGCTCCGCTCCAATACCGGTTACCGGCGCGGGTGTAGAGCGATGGCATAAGCCTCTGATTGAGGTTCCGCATGTTCTCAACATTGTTATTGTAAAGCGGTACGCCCGGTTGATAGTGCGGGTCAGGATTTGGTGCAGGAGGTATTGGCGGTACAGGAGGTCCCGGAGGATTGGGTGGACCTGGAGGATTAGGTGGCCCCGGAGGTGCGGGAGGGCCGGGAGGTTCCGGTGGTCCGGGAGGAGAGATTAGTGTGCTTCTTAAATACCAGTCTGAGGTGTTGTTACCATCGAGTGTGCCTTTATGGAGGGTATAAGCATAAGCGCCGCCAATGATAGCCGGTTGATTGTCATAAGTGGTAAGATCAGGGCTGCCTAGGGTCATAGTAGTTCCCTCGCCGCCATTAATAGCTTCGTATTGGACGAGGCGTATGCCGTTCTGGGTTAAAGCTCCATTTCCGCCAGAATTATTGACTTCAAGAGTAAAATTTCCATTTGTAATTGCTGTAATTGTGAGTAAATCAGTCTTTGAGTTGTCACCAGCCAACTCTGTGTCAAACATAATTATGCTTTCTTCCCCGATATTTTGAGGAAAAGCTCCTGTAAGAGAGCCTATATATATATGGCTGAAGTCATTACCGTCTCCAATATTTAATATTCCTTTGTTATTTACAAGTCCAGCCCAAAAAAATCCTGATAATACTGCATTTTCTTCTATTTTTACTGTTGAGTTTGTCAAGTCGAAATAATTTTCTCTTGATCCTGCAATTAAATTTGCTCCAGGTTTAATGTTAATGTTGATTCTAGATAGCTTTATATTATCTAGGGTGAGAGTGTCTTGAGTTTTATTAATGATAAGGTTGATCGGGAAAAGTTTTGAATTTAAACTAGCGGTAGATATGTATCCTATTTTACTGGATGGATCATTTGGATTTCCGATATGTATATTAATGCTATCCATCGTTGCTGGAGAGCTTGTAATTTCCCCATTCGCTTTTAAGGTGCCTCCGTCGTATAAAAATATATCGATAGAGCCATTTTCAAGCGAGTTCGCTGTATTGGTACCCAGAATGATATCGCTCTCAGAAGAGAGCTGGCTATTTGCACCTAATATGTCAGCGGTGAATTGGGAACCTTGTTTAGTTGCTATCTTGAGAGCTTGAGCTGAAACTGCTGCACCATTGGAGATAATCAATTCAACCCTGCCGCTTTCGGCCATGGTTGTCGTTCCGAGTTGAGCCTTAGTTTGATTTCCGTCTGCACTAAAATGTACATAACTGTTCACTTCGCTTGCGAAGCTTGTGAAAGCTTCTTTATTTTGTATTATTTTTGCGCCAGAGTTCATCTGAAGTTGGGTATTTGAATATGGCAGTTCACTAATTTTTATATAGTTATTAGCAATCAGTGTGCCTGCGTTTTGCAAGGTGAGCTTATTGAATGTGATGGTACGATTGACTAATCCGGCTGCATTTGAAGTCAGGAGATGTCCGTTGAGGGTTAATTCTCCGCCATCAATTATGAGTGAAGGTATACTTCTTTCTGACTCGGGGCTTAATTCCAGATCTTTAATTGTGGTTTTTGTGCTTAAATTTGCCCCA
>JAIRVW010000008.1 GCA_031253705.1 Brucellaceae bacterium | reverse complement strand
TTTTTGATCGTCATAAAGACGGAACACTCTATGATCCGGAACTGGTGACTGCGGTCAAAGATTATCAGAAATTGATGGGCAAGACGCCGGATGGCATTATTGGCCGCGCTACAATTACTGCTTTGCAGGGCGAGACATCCTCGGTCAAGCGTGAGCGTATTCTCTACTCCATGGAGCGTCTGCGCTGGTTGCCGCGTGATTTCGGTCAGCGCTATGTTTTCGTCAATCAGCCGGCCTATCGCGCTCAGTATTTTGATCAGGGCAAAGAGCAGCTGGCAATGGATGTGGTGATCGGCTCTGCGCGTAATCAGACACATTTCTTCTATGATACAATCAGCACCGTGGTGTTTAACCCGTCATGGGGTGTGCCGCGCTCGATTGTGATGAATGAAATGATGCCGCGTATTCTGGCTGATTCCAGCTATCTCGATCGCAATAATTACGAGGTGGTTGTTGGCGGCAAGGTTGTGTCATCAACTGCGGTCAACTGGTCAGCTGTCGCACAGGGTAAGGCGCATGTTGGTGTACGCCAGAAGCCGGGCCCGAATAACGCGCTGGGTGAGTTAAAAATCCTGTTCCCGAACAGTCACGATATTTATCTGCATGACACGCCGTCAAAAGCTGCGTTCAAGCGCGATATGCGCGCTGTCAGTCATGGTTGTATCCGCCTTGCCGATCCGCGTGCCATGGCCTCTGCGGTGATTAGTACCGGCAAAGAAAATCTGACTAAATATTTTGGCAAGAATGAGCGCGGTATTAAAGTGCCGTCCGGTGTGCCGATTTACCTGACCTATTTCACTGCATGGCCGGATGAAGCGAGTGGTAAAATCCGTTATTTTGACGATGTTTATGCACGTGACGAAGGTCTGGCAAAGGCTTTCCAGAAAACGGAACAGAGTCGGGTTGCAGCAATGTAAACAAGAGAAAAGAGCGGTTAAACCGCTCTTTTTTTGTTTGAAACAGAGTGATTGCGCGTGCTGTCGCAAACTCTTCACTTTAATATCGTTTGAAAATCTGAAAATTAACATCTGATTGGCCGAAGTCCTTTGCGTCCGGCAATCTGATTGGTTATCAATAGCGCGAAATTTTGTAATACCGTATCGGCTGATGAGGGCGGCGCGGTATTGGCTCTACCGGTTTGTTTCACGCATTTGCCTTGTTCAGAACTGCTTGGTCATTTCGGGCTTGTAAATGCTTTATGGAAGGATACTCCCAATGACTGCGATCATCGATATTGTCGGTCGTGAAATTCTCGACAGCCGCGGCAATCCGACTGTTGAAGTTGACGTGACACTGGAAGACGGTTCTTTCGGCCGTGCAGCTGTACCAAGTGGTGCTTCTACCGGCGCGCATGAAGCAGTTGAACTGCGTGACGGCGGTACCCGTTATCTGGGCAAAGGCGTTGAGCAGGCTGTTGAGGCGGTAAACGGCGTAATTTTTGATGCGCTGGCCGGTCATGAAGCGGAATATCAGATCGAAATCGACAAGGCCATGATCGATCTCGACGGTACGCCAAACAAGAGCCGTCTCGGTGCTAATGCGATCCTCGGCGTTTCCATGGCTGTTGCCAAGGCTGCTGCGCAGGCTTCCGGCCAGCCGCTCTACCGCTATGTCGGTGGCGCGAATGCCCATATTCTGCCGGTGCCGATGATGAACATCATCAATGGCGGCGCGCATGCTGACAATCCGATCGACTTTCAGGAATTCATGATTCTGCCTGTTGGCGCATCATCGTTCCGTGAAGCTGTGCGCTATGGTGCGGAAGTGTTCCATACGCTGAAATCCCGCCTGAAAGCTGCCGGTCACAACACCAATGTGGGTGATGAAGGCGGTTTTGCTCCGAACCTGCTGAGCGCGGAAGCAGCGCTTGATTTCGTTATGGAATCGATCGCTAAAGCCGGTTTCAAGCCGGGTGAAGAAATCGCAATCGGTCTGGATTGCGCTGCAACAGAATTCTTCAAAGGCGGTAACTACGTCTATGAAGGCGAGGGCGTAACCCGCACACCGCAGCAGCAGGCTGAATATCTCACCAAGCTGGTCAATGACTATCCGATCATCACCATTGAAGACGGTATGTCGGAAGATGACTGGGCAGGCTGGAAGACCCTCACCGATCTGACAGGCAAGAAAACCCAGCTCGTTGGCGATGATCTGTTTGTAACCAACTCCGCACGTCTGCGTGATGGTATCAAAATGGGCGTTGCTAACTCCATTCTGGTGAAAGTGAACCAGATCGGCACGCTGTCTGAAACGCTGGATGCCGTGGAAACCGCTCATAAGAACGGCTACACCGCTGTGATGTCGCACCGCTCCGGTGAAACAGAAGATGCAACCATTGCTGATCTTGCTGTTGCCACCAATTGCGGCCAGATCAAAACCGGCTCGCTGGCACGTTCCGACCGGTTGGCAAAATACAACCAGCTGATCCGTATAGAGGAAGAACTTGGTACACAGGCAAGCTATGCCGGTCGTTCGGCATTCAAGGGCCTGTAATCTCCGGACTTGAGCTATATTGAGGAAAAGTCCGCACATAAGTGCGGGCTTTTTTCGTTTTAATTGCATTTTGTCGGGTGAGTGTAAGTCTCTGTTAAGGCTAATATGCTTTAAATAAACATCGGGTGAAATTTATCATGTTAAGATATTTTTCTATCCAATTGTTATGGGCAGATATCAGCGTATCGGATTGCGTATTGCTCAAGAGGTGTGTGTATGTGGACAAAACAAAAGCGTAAAAGCATTAAAGGCCGACTGGTTGTACCGGTTCTGGCGACAGCTTTTTTGTCCTATTTTAGTTTTCATGCTTATAATGGCGCTTACGGCATTTATTCCAAGGAACAATTGCTGGCGCAGACCGTTATGCTCAATAAGCAGCTGACTGATCTGACCGAGCAGAGAGAGTCTCTGGAGCGACAGGTTTTGCAGCTTCGTGATGGTTCAATCGATAAGGATATTCTGGATGAGCAGGCGCGCCGCGCATTGAATCTGTCTCATGCTGATGAAGTTACAATTATCGTCGATCGCGGCAAAAAGACCAATTAACTGAATGTCAGTTAATTGGATGTTTTCTTAGTATTTTCAATAAGTTATATAGTGCAAAATTAGCCATCAAGACGTATTGTAACTTTGGCTGATGAGGTTTATTCTGCGCCCACCATAACAGGGAGCAAAATATGGCACCTAGGGC
>JAIRVW010000316.1 GCA_031253705.1 Brucellaceae bacterium | reverse complement strand
GCATCTTCATAAAGACAGCTGTGAAAGCGCCAGTTTAGTTCCGACCATCGTGCAACATCCGTTTCCTGTGCAAAAGCCTGACAATAGGCTTCGGCCTTGTCAAATGTGGCTGCCGTCATATGCGGTACGGAGAATTTAAGTGCGCTGGCCTCCAGAATGGCGCGAACCTCAAAAATTTGCGCAATTTCCGGTTCCGAAACCTTGGTGACAATCGCACCTTTATTGCGGCGAAATTCTACCAAACCTTCTGCTTCAAGGCGTTTCAGCGCCTCACGCACAGGGATTTTGCTGACATTAAATAGTTTTGCCACATCATCCTGACGAATAGGTTCGCCTTCATCAAGGGAACCATCGGCGATCGCTCCGCGAATAAATTCCAGAATAACATCAGAAGCCGTTGGTGCTTTGCCCAGATCCGGAATTTTCGAGAGATTGAATGGCATGGAAACTCCGTTTGACACTTTGATCCGGTCAGCGACTTTTATTCTGAATATAACAGACGAAATATATTCACAATTTCAGCCTGTGCAAATACTGCGCAGATAAGCTGGATAATGCTTTGTTTGTGCAGATTTTTTCGTTTTTAACACGACTTCAGGCACCGGTTTTCCCTCGCAATGCACTATGTTTTTCAATTTCACCCGCTTGACGCATTAAGTAGATCGTATACGATATATCATATAAAATATGAAAACGTCATAAAAAGGGGAAGTTTTATGAGATTGCCTTATGCCTTGCTTGCATTGTCAGTCAGCGCACTGGCTGTTCAGCCTGCATTTGCAGACAAGCTGGACGATATTGTTTCGTCCGGTGTTCTGCGTTGTGCCGTGGTGCTGGACTTTCCGCCGATGGGATCACGCGATGCGAATAATGAGCCGGTCGGCTTTGACGTTGATTATTGCCGCGATCTTGCCAAGGCGCTTGGTGTAGAGCCGGAATTTGTAGAAACGCCGTTTCCGGATCGTATTCCGGCACTGATTTCCAATCGCGCGGATGTCGGTGTTGCTTCAACGTCTGATACGCTGGAACGTGCCAAAACGATTGGTTTTTCTGTACCTTATTTCGTGTTCCAGACAGTTGTTCTGACCCGCGAAAATGCAAATATTGCAACACCGGATGATATTAAAGGCCATTCTGTGGGCGGTCCTGCCGGTAGTTATGAAACAATCGGGCTGGAAAATGCGGTGAAGGATTATAATGACCCTAAAGGTCAGTTCCGCGCATTCCAGTCTCAGGCCGATACCTTGCTGGCGCTTAGTCAGGGCCAGATCGATGCGACATGGGCGACGTCAACAGTGGCTGCCGATGCAGTGAAATCCGGTAAATATCCGGGCTTTAAGGTTGTCGGCAATGCGCCGATCCTGCCTGATTACACCGCACTGATCACATTGCGCGAAGAGCAGGGGCTGATCAATTACCTGAATCTGTTTGTTAATCAGCAGGTGCGCACCGGCCGCTATAAAGAGCTGTATGAAAAATGGATCGGGAATGAAGCCGGTGAAGCACCATCGCTGACCGTTACCGGCGTTTACCGCTGATCCTGTAATCCGGAGACGCGAGACATATGTTCTCGCGTCTGTCACCAGCTCTCCGGTATGTTTTCTGATGTTCAATTACACATTTCAATGGCGGCAGGTTATCAATGCCTTGCCGGATCTGTTGTGGGGTGCGCTCGTCACGCTTGAGATTGCGGCGCTCTCTATGCTGATCGGCACGGTCATTGGTATTTTTCTGGCACTGGCAAAAATGTCCGGTAGCAGAATATGCCGCTCACTTGCCGATATCTGGATTGAAACAGCCCGCAACACGCCGGCTTTGTTCCAGATTTATATGTTCTATTTCGGTCTCGGCTCGTTCGGGCTGCGGATCGACTCTTTCTGGGCTTTGCTGATCGGTATCGCATTTAACAATGCAGGCTATCTGGCGGAAACATTTCGCGGCGGCTTCAAAGCTGTGCCGGAAACCCAGACAAGGGCAGCACGTTCCCTTGGCATGAACAGTATACAGGCCATGTGGTATATTATTATTCCGCAGATGTTCCGTGTCGTGTTTTTCGCCCTGACCAATCAGATGGTGTGGTCTGTTCTCATGACATCGCTCGGCGTTGTCGTCGGACTGACAAGCGATCTGACCGGCGTGACGCAGCAGCTGAATGTGCGCACTTTCCGCACTTTCGAATATTTCTTCACAGCTGCCGTTCTTTATTATCTGGTCGCCAAAGCCTTCACACTCTCCGCACGGCTGCTCGCCTGGCGCCTGTTCCGGTATTGAGGAGATTTCCATGTTTGAAACAGCAATGACGTGGAATGATTTTTTCTTCATGCTGCGCGGTGCCGGAACGACACTTATCATTACTTTCTGGGCAGTGCTCGGCGGCACTGTGCTGGGCGTTATTTTCGGGCTGATACGAGCAAGTGCTCCGGCGTGGATCGGGCTGATTGTCGGCGGTATTCTCGATATTTTCCGCTCGGTGCCTTTGCTGATCCAGTTGGTATTGGTGAATTCGTTTAACTCGATAGCCCGTATCGGTCTTGATCCGTTTAAAATCGCCTGTATCACACTGGCGCTTTATACGGCGGCCTAGTGTACGGAAATTGTGCGCAGTGGCGTGCTGGCTGTGCCGCAGACCACACGGCGTGCGGCGCGTTCCCTTGGCATGAACTGGCATCAGGATCTCATCTATATCGTACTGCCGATGGCGACGCGTGTGATGCTGCCGAGCTGGATTGGTCTGACGCTTGGCGTGATGAAAGACACGGCACTTGTACTGTGGATCGGGATCGCTGAGCTGCTCAAAAACTCACAGACCATCATCACCCGTCTGCAGGAACCGCTTTTCGTGCTGATGATTGCCGGTTGCATCTATTTTGCGATGAGTTTTCCGATTGCCCGTATCGGCGCGCGCCTTGAGAGAAAGTGGCAAAATCAATGATTGAAGTTAAGAATGTAAGGAAATCTTTCGGCTCGCTTGAAGTGCTGAAAGGCATTGATCTGACCGTGAAGAAGGGTGAAGTGCTGTCGCTGATCGGCGGCTCCGGCTCCGGCAAATCAACCTTGCTGATGTGTATAAACGGGCTTGAACAGATCCAGAGCGGCCATATTATCGTTGACGGAACGGATGTGCATGCCAGATCAACCAATGTGAACCGGCTGCGACAGAAAATCGGTATTGTTTTCCAGCAATGGAATGCATTTCCACATCTGACCGTGCTGGAAAATGTCATGCTCGCACCACGCAAAGTGCTGGGGCAGTCAAAAAAGCAAGCCGAAGCCAATGCGGTTGAGCAACTGAAACATGTCGGTCTCGGTGATAAGTTGGCAATGTATCCGTCGCGTCTGTCCGGCGGGCAGCAACAGCGTATGGCGATTGCCCGCGCTCTGGCCATGTCACCGGATTATATGCTGTTCGACGAGGTGACATCCGCACTCGATCCGCAGCTTGTGGGTGAGGTGCTTGATACAATGCGGATGCTTTCCAAGGAAGGCATGACGATGATCTGTGTAACGCATGAAATGCGCTTTGCACGGGAAGTCTCTGACCGCGTTGCATTTTTCCGCGAAGGGCTGATCCATGAAATCGGCACGCCGGAACAGATTTTTGAAAATCCTGAAAGGCCGGAAACTGCGGCTTTTCTGAAGGCATCCAATACTTAATCTGCGCATTGCGCAATTCTTCAGGGAGACTGGTATATGCGTACTAGTAAAGTCGTGCATGTGGTGAGCTGCCACGCCGAAGGCGAAGTCGGTGATGTGATTGTCGGCGGTGTTGCCCCGCCGCCGGGCGCTACAGTCTGGGAACAATCGCGCTGGATTGCGCAGGATGAAACCTTGCGCAATTTTGTGCTGAATGAGCCGCGCGGTGGTGTGTTCCGTCACGTTAATCTGCTGGTGCCGCCGAAAAACCCGAAAGCCCAGATGGGCTGGATCATTATGGAACCGGCGGATACGCCGCCAATGTCCGGCTCCAATTCCATGTGCGTATCAACCGTTTTGCTGGATACCGGCATCATTCCGATGCAGGAACCGGTGACACATATGGTGCTGGAAGCCCCGGGTGGTCTGATTGAGGTTGAGGCGGAGTGCCGTAATGGCAAGGCAGAGCGCATCCGCGTGCGTAATGTCCCGTCCTTCGCAGATAAACTCGATGCTAAAATTGAAGTCGCCGGTCTTGGCACAATCACTGTGGATACGGCCTATGGCGGTGACAGTTTTGTGCTGGTGAGTGCTGAAAGTCTCGGTCTGGCTCTCACACCGGATAATGCCCGTGATATTGCCCGCATGGGTGTGAAAATCACGGAAGCGGCCAATGAACAGCTTGGTTTCAAGCATCCGGCGAATGACTGGGGGCATATTTCCTTCTGCCAGATCACTGATCCGGTTGAAAATCGCAACGGTGTGTTGTGGGGCAAAAATGCTGTTGCCATCCGTCCGGGCAAAATTGACCGCTCGCCTTGCGGCACCGGTTGCTCTGCACGTATGGCGGTCTTGCATGCTAAAGGACAGATGAAGGTCGGCGATAAATTTGTCGGTACCTCGCTGCTCGATACCGAGTTTCATTGCGAGCTTGCCAATGAAGTGGACATCAACGGCAAGGGCGGTATCAGCCCGATTATCTCCGGACGTGCATGGATTGTCGGCACCAAGCAACTGATGGTTGATCCGGCAGATCCGTTTCAGGGCGGTTATCGTCTGTCTGATACATGGCCGATGGATCTCTGATGCCTGTGATCCGTATTGATTTATTTCCAGGGCGCAGCGCGGAAGTCAAACAGGCGATTGCCCGCGAGATCACGGATGTTTTAAACACTGTGGCCGGTATTAAACCGACTGATACGACAATCATTTTCAGCGAAGTACCCGCTACGGAATGGTTTGTTGCCGGTGAGGCATGTTCCGGAAAAGTGGTGCAACCGCAAGATTGAAAACGACTTGCTCCAGCATATAAAAACGGGGCCGTTGGCCCCGTTTCACTACGACGGAATAACATCTTCCAGTCCCTTTGTCAGTTCCAGTGCCTGCCGTTCGAACAGGCGGCGGTAGATGCCGTTTGACTTGCGGATCAGAGCATCATGATCGCCTTCTTCAAGGATTTTCCCCTTGTCGAAAACCAGCAGCCGGTCGAGTGCGCGCACAGTCGAGAGCCTGTGTGCGATAACAAGCGTTGTCCGGCCGATCATCAGCCGTTCCATAGCCTGCTGGATCAGCACTTCGGATTCTGAATCAAGGCTCGATGTTGCTTCATCCAGAATAAGTACCGGCGCGTCAGCCAGAAATGCCCGTGCAATGGCCACGCGCTGGCGCTCACCGCCTGAGAGTTTCACACCGCGTTCACCCACCAGTGTTGCATAGCCTTTTGGCAGACGCATGATAAATTCATGCGCGCTTGCAAGCTTTGCCGCTTCTTCAATCTCGGCCTGCGATGCACCAGGACGGGCATAGGCGATATTGTCTGCCAGTGTGCGGTGAAACAGGATCGGCTCCTGCTGCACAATGGCAATCTGCGACCGGAGTGATGCCTGTGTGACATCGGCAATGTTCTGTCCGTCAATGCGGATTGCACCGCCGCTCACATCATAAAGCCGCTGGATCAGCTTGACGAAAGTTGTCTTGCCCGAACCGGAGTGACCGACCAGACCAACACGTTCACCAGCGTCAATTTTGACCGAGAAATCACGATACAGGGCTGCATCATGATCACCGTAATGGAAGGTCACCTTGTCAAAGCTGATCTCGCCATTGCCGATTTTGATCGCAGGAGCATTCGGCTTGTCAGCAATGCCGTAAGGTGCGGCTTCGATCTGTACCAGCTCTTCCATATCATTCACGGAGCGCTGCAGATTGCGGATATGCATACCCACATCGCGCAAGTACCCCTGCAACATGAAGAAAGCGGTCAGCACGAATGTAATGTCACCGGCACTGGCTTTGCCCTGACTCCATAAATAGAGTGCAAAAGCAATCACCACACCACGCATAATCAGCAGATTGGCGCCCTGAACAAAACCGTTCAGCGTACCGATCAGCCATGTGCGGCGTGTGCGGCTACGCCATTTATTGACCACTTTCGACAAATGAACATCTTCGCGGGCTTCCGCACCAAAAGCTTTGACTACGGCATTGCACGAGATTGCATCGGCCAGCGCGCCGCCCATGCGTGTATCCCAGCTGTTTGCCAATGTTGCGGCAGGTGCCACAAAACCCAGCGAAATCACGATGGTGCAGAGAATGAACAGCACCGAACCAATGG
>JAIRVW010000309.1 GCA_031253705.1 Brucellaceae bacterium | reverse complement strand
ATAATCCGCCAGCGCCAGACCTGTTCTGGTGGCAATAACGCTGTTGCAGCCATGTGCAATATTGGCAAAGGGGCCGCCGTGAATAAGAACCGGATTATTTTCGATGGTTTGTACCAGATTGGGCTGCAGGGCATCGCGCAGCAAGACGGTCATGGCACCATCCGCATTCAGATCGGCAGCGGTAATCGGTTGCTTGTCAAGATTATAGCCGACAATGATACGTGCTAAGCGGGACTGCAAATCATCAAGATCATTGGCAAGACAGAGAATAGCCATGACTTCGGACGCAACGGAAATGTCAAAACCGCTCTCCCGCGGGTAGCCATTGGCCACGCCGCCAAGTGCGACATTGATATTGCGCAGAGCACGGTCATTCATATCAACCACGCGTCTCCAACTGACGCGGCGTGTATCAAATCTGAGCGCATTGCCCCAATGAATGTGATTATCAATCATCGCGGCGAGCAAGTTATGCGCACTGCTGATAGCATGGAAGTCACCGGTGAAATGGAGATTAATATCCTCCATCGGTACAACCTGAGAGTAACCGCCGCCTGCAGCGCCACCTTTCATGCCGAAATTGGGTCCGAGGCTTGGTTCGCGCAGACAAATAACGGTCTGTTTGCCAATTCTGTTCAGGGCATCACCGAGACCGACCGAGGTTGTCGTTTTGCCTTCTCCGGCGGGAGTCGGATTAATCGACGTTACCAGTATGAGCTTACCTTTCGGGCGATCCTTCAAGCGATTGACGGTCTGGTGGGTCAGCTTTGCCTTGTCGTGACCGTAAGGCAGGATATCATTCGGATCGAGACCCAGCTTTGCCGCGATTTCAGTGATCGGACGTTTTTGAGCCGCACGTGCGATTTCGATATCGGAATACATTAAACACCCCCGGAACTGAATGGCTCTGACTTCCACTTGAAGCCTTATTTGCCTTCATAGCAGATATCGCCGGAATTTTGGGAGCAATCTTGCAGGAAATCGTTTTGTGCACTGTATCCTGAGCTTGCGCAATGCTGTGCGGCGGGCATGTTGCCATACGCTGTTGCGCGTATGGCAGACGTCGGTCAGGAAGATGATCAGTTACTGGTTATGCGGTGAAAGACACAATCGCCGAACCACATATTCTTCCAGTCCAGTGTCTGCTCGTCGGCAGACAGGGTGAGAAGCGGGATTTTATCATCCTCTCCCCACCAGTGATCCGGTGTTTCCAGTGAGCGTAACGGATGAGCACCGAGGCTGTCTTGCTGCATGATGCAATATTGATAGTCGGGCAACAGCTCAAGGGCAGTTGTCAGCTGACCGTCAACGATTTGAATATGCAATTTGCCCATCGGGCCGCCGTCATAGAGACCAGCCAGCGCCGAATTAAGCGGAACAGGTTTTGCACTCTGCCAGACAGATTTGCGATAACGGGATTGTTTTTCAGCGAGGCCGCTGATTGCGGTATCAAAGAGCTGCTGCGCATTCTCGGCGTCACCAAAGTTGAATGCGACAGCCAGATTGGCTGCGGCATTGCGGAAATCTTCAACCTCTGTACCGCTGGCATTGATGGAAATAAAAATCCCAAAACCGGAATCCGGCACCAGTCGGGTGATCGACAGAACACCGCTGATTGCACCGGTGTGATCGACAACGCGCATATCATTGCCGTTCCCGATCCGCCAGCCCAGACCATAGCCGAGGAATGTGCTGTCCGGTGTTGTGCGGGCGTGAAAACGTTTGAGTTCTGCAAGCCTGTCTGTATCAAGAACAGCGGCTCCGTTCGGATGGGCATTCAGATTAAACAGCAGCCATTGCGCAGCATCATTTGGGCTTTGTGAGACTGATCCGGCACCGATAAGGTTGGCAAGATTATCCAATCTGATTTTGCGCACACCGTCGCCGTTGCGCACATGAGGGCGCGCAAAGCGGGGATCAGTTTCCAGTCCTTCACGGTCTGCAGATGCTGAATTCATCTGCAGGGGAGCGAAAATATATTCAGCCATAGAGTCCGCGAAGTTTTTATCATTCGCGCGGTTGCACACTTCTGCGGCAACTGTGAAATGCAGGTTCGCATAGGAATAACGGTCACGAAACGGTACGATCGAAGGCACATCGCCCGCACCATGAACAACATCGTCAAAGGACAGTACAGAACCATACTCGACTGCCGTTGCCTGTCCGATGCCTGTCCGGTTGGCGCAGAGATCGCGCAAGGTGGCTTGTCGGGTAATCTCCTGCGAACCAAACGCAAAATCCGGCCAAACCTCATGAATAGGTTGATCCCAGTCCAGTTTACCCTGTTCCGCGAGAATAGCGCACAGGGTCGTCGTAAAAGCTTTGGAGCAGGAAGCGACTGCAAATAAACTGTCTGCAGTGACTGCGCGATCCGTCCCTTGTTCCAGAACACCGATGCCGCCGGTGTAGATAATTTTACCCTTGCGCACAACGGAGAGCCCGATACCGGGAATATGCAACGGTGCGCTTTGCTCGGTTAAAAAAGCGAGTAACCGGTCAATCAGAAGTTCATCAGGCATTGGGTTCATTTTGTCTGTCCGTTATCGGGCGAATTGAAAAGGCAGAGTATTCTTCTGGAAAGAGATGAGAGTTCCGCGCAGTACTTTTCTTTTTTGTTGCTGCTAACATGCTGAATTCAAAATGAAATGTAAAATTCTATTTAAGCCGGTTTTCATTCAGATTTGATATGTTGGCAGCTCGGTAATGTTGTGAACGGGTTTTGCAATATATCCGTCGGATTTGACGGTATATTTGTTCGACTACCAATTTTCAGTGATGGTGTTTCTTAAGATTTTGCTTTTTTATATTTTGCAATAAAATTTTAATTTTGCAGGGGGCGGATCAATGAAATTAGCATCAGCATTGAAGCTGGCATCAAGTACTTGTCTTGCTGCCGGACTTTTATCGGGCATTTATACCGGTTCCGCCTGTGCTTTTACGCCTTATGAAATACGCGATGATAAAGGCAATCCGGTTTTTGAACTGCACCTGTTCTATCCGGATGACGGTGATTATGACGGCAATAAACCTTCAAGCTGGGTTTTCGATCCTGTAACACTGGGACGTATTCACGCATCTGCTCAATATTGGGCGGATATTCTCCAAATTGTCCCTGGTATGAATCCGGCCATTATCAATATCGGTACGGAAGAAGAAGCAAATGCCTTTGCACTCAGTCCGATTGCCCGACTTGAAAATGGCGCGGGTACGCTTGTTAGCGAGGCTTTGAACAATGGCGTCATCAATCCCGATCATCTTCTTGATGATGCGCATGGTGTGATCTCTATCGGCAAGATGGACTGGGACTGGCAGCAGCCGTTTGTTCCCTCGCAACTGATCCAGACCTCTAAAGTTGATATGACCAGCACGCTCATTCATGAGATGGCACATGCGCTTGGTGTGTCAGCCACTCTTAGCAGCGGTTACGATAATGGCCAGATATGGGTGAAGTTTGATTCAGTTTTGAATGCCTGGAGCAGCCATCTGATCGACAGCAATGGCAAAGCGGCGGAGGCGGATCAGTTCGTTACCTGCAGTTATTGTACATCTCCTTCTGCAGGGGCTGATACGTTTTATATTACCGGTGTCTTTGCATATTTTGCCGGCGCGCATGTTTCGCAAGTGCTTAACGGCGCTATGCCGGGAATCCCGCTGCGCGTTGACGCAAGCCTCGTGAATGAAACTCTGGATCAGCCGTTTTCGCATATCGAACTGCGCAACAGCATGATGAGCCATCAGCAATATTCAAACTATATGTCATTGATGGAGGCTGAATTCGCAGCTTTGCAGGACATCGGTTATACGATTGATCGTCGCAATCTGTTTGGCTATTCGGTCTATAATGACGGGATTGCATTGGTGAATGACAATCCCTTCTTCGGCCGCAACAGTCAGGGCACTGGTTATTTAGATAACACCTATAACACAGCCACTATGGGGCTCGGCCTTCATGTTTACGGCAGCGATAATACGATTATCCAGCGTGCTGATCTGTTGTCTGCAGGGGCGGGCGGGGCGGGTATCCGCGTTGATGGTATCGGTAATGACCTGACAATTTTATCCGGCACACGGATTTATGCCAACGGCCTCAATGGTCTGGGGGTGCTGTTCTCTTATGGCAGGGATCACAATTTAACACAGCGAGGTGATGTAGAGGCACTTGGAGAAAATGGTATCGCGGTTGCTTTTGACTTTGGTCATAATTCAATGGGTGATGATAATGAATATCGCGGCTCCTACTTTGTTACCTCAAAAGAGCGCGACCTTGAAGATGATCATCCCGCTTATTACGCAGCAGCGCTAGCCGAAGTCAGCGGGCCGCTTGTCAGTTCCTTTGACCTGAGCGGACGTGTGGCGGGCAACAAAGCTGCAATCTATATGTCTGACAGTGCCTATGTTGATGCAATTAATGTGTTGCAGGGCGCAAGCATCAGCGGCGATATTATCTCGAATTATCGGGAAACAGACGAGAATAATGATTTACGTCTGACCAGACTTCGCTTTGGTCTGGAAGCGGATGAGCAGGGCAGGGCAACCGGCAATAATGATGCTGATTTTAACATCAGCTATGCTGATAATATTTCCGGCGAAAATCTGTCTCTGCAGTTCTTTGGCGGCACTTCAACCCTGACCGGTACGCATGACCTTTATGAGGTGATTGTGGAGCGGGATGCAACACTTGCCGGAAGCGGCTATTACCGCATCAATAATGACCGTTATTTTAATAATCACGGCATGCTGAATGTTACCCTGCTGGGTGGTGCAATCACGGTTGACGGTAATTATGACCAGACCGAAAACGGCATCTTGCAGCTGGCTTTTAACAGCGACAAGCAAATCAGCAGTCTGATTGTCACCGGCAGTGCCGATCTTAATGCGACGATTGCTTTTGCCCCTGAACGCGGTTTCTATGGCAATGGTTTTACACTCACATCTGACCAGTGGGTGCAGGCTGATACGGTGAATGGTACTTTTACTGAGGTGACCACAACACTTGCCTCACCGACATTAACCGCAACTGCGCGTGATAACGGGAACTTATCCTATACAGTCTCGTTAAGCCGTGACGCTCATGCTTACGAGCAATATGCTGGCAGTGCCAATGCCCGTGGGGTTGGCCAAGCGCTGGACAGTTTTGGCGCTAGTCCTGCGCCGCAGCTTGAACAACTGATCGCGGCACTAGATTTCTCGGCTGCTGACGGCTCTGGCATTCGTTCAGTATTGCCGCAACTGAGCGGTGAAGCTTACGCATCCGCAAGCGGTGTTTTGCTCAATGCCAGCGGTGCTACCCGTTTATCAGTCAATAATCGTTTGTTGCAGGCTTTTGGCGGCGCACCGGCTAATCCGGTCTCTGTGCTGGCTTTTGCACCGGAACGCAAAACCGGCAGCGCAAAGGCGATTGATAAGCTCGCGCCTGCCACAACCGCAACGGAAGATCTGCACCGCTATGCGGCATGGGCAAGTGCATTTGGCAGCTGGGCAAGCCAGTCCGGTGATGACAATACTGCCCGTACCAAATCCACACTCGGCGGTTTCATCTCCGGTATTGACGGCGATGTTTATGAAAACTGGCGGCTGGGTGTCATGGCTGGCTACAGCCGCTCGACCTTTAAAACCGCAAGCCTGAGCTCTTCCGGTTCCAGCGATAATTACACACTCGGTGCCTATGCGGGAACTGAATGGGCGATGGCACAAGGTTCTGTCGGGTTCCGTTCAGGCCTGAGCTATTCCTGGCATAATATTGAAATGAGCCGCAAGCTTGCGTTCAACGGGTTCACTGACAGTCTTTCTGCCGATTACAATGCCGGTACATTTCAGGCCTTCGGCGAGCTTGGCTATAAGCATAATCTGAGCCAGCGCTCAGTGTTTGAGCCTTATGCTAATCTCGCTTATGTCCATGTCAGAACCGATGGGTTTACAGAACAAGGGAAGAATGGTGCGGCTCTGTCTGTTCAGTCCGACACAATGGATACCACATTGTCGATGCTGGGTATGCGCGCTTCAACGACATTTGAACTCGGCAATGTGGTAGCAACTGCCCGCGCAGATCTCGGCTGGAGGCACGCTTTTGGCGATGTGATCCCGACCTCGACGGCAAGTTTTGCTGCAGGGTCAAACGCCTTTATTGCAGCAGGAAATTCAATCGGCAAGGATACAGCACTGATCGAAACAGGTCTCGATTTCGAGATGACAAAGAATACCAAAATCGGTGTTTCCTATCAGGGGCAGTTTGGCTCCGGTCTTACGCAAAACGGTGTGAATGCCAATTTCAGCATGAAGTTCTGACGGAGATCATCATGGCCAAACACGGGCTGGTATTCTTTGCTGCATTATTCACGCTGACAGGGGTTGCTGTCAGTCCGGTTCAAGCCGATTTCACCGGTGAACCGGCGCGCTGGATTCAAAATCCGGCGCTGTCGCCGGACGGCAAGCTGATTGCTTTTACCCATCGCGGTCAGGTTTTCCTGACCGACAATGACGGGGGGCTGTCAATTCCGGTTTCGCCTGCTGATGCCTATAGCCACAGTGTGGTCTGGGCACCGGATTCCAAGCGGCTTGCTTTTGCCTCTGATGTGAACGGCGATGATGATGTGTATCTAGCGGATTTCTCAGGAAAACTGCAACGCATGACCTATTCTTCGGCTAAAGAAGTGCCGACGGGTTTTTCACCTGATGGCAAGAGTGTGCTTTTTACTGCCGTGCGGCTCGGAGATGCAAAACGCAGCGTGCAGGCGGCGTTAAGCTGGAGGCCGCAGCTTTATGCCGTGGATGTTGCCAGCGGGCGTGAACGGCTGGTGCTGCCGAATTTCGCACGGGACGCCCGCTGGAATCCGGAGCAGACAAAACTCGTCTACAGCTACGATCCTTCGGGTGATCCGCCTGAACGTCAGCATCGCGTTGCGGCCAATGCCCGCCAGCTCTGGGTCTATGATCCGGCCAGTGATCACTATGACCGTCTTTTTGACGTCGACGGTATTGACCGTCGCGACCCGCATTGGAGCGCTGACGGCAAGTCACTTTATTATCTCTCGGAGGCATCAGGCTGGCTGAATGTCTGGCAGCTTGATCTGCAATCCGGCCGTGAAACACAACTGACCAGCCTTGACGGTTCGCCGGTGCGGAACCTGTCTGTGGCTGATGACGGCACCATCGCTTTCTCGTTCAACGGGCAGGTACATACACTGGCGGCAGGTGCGGCTCAGGCAGAAGTCGTCGACATCAATACGCTTGAGCAGGGGATGAACCATCTCCCCAATTATGAAGCTGTCTCCGCACAGGATTTTATAGCCTCGCCGGACGGCAAGCATTTTGCGCTGATTGCCAATACGGATGTGTTTCTGATTGATCTGAAAGGCAATTACCGTCAGCTGACGCATACGGCGGGCGAGGAACGGGATATTGCTTTTTCTCCTGACGGAAAACTGCTGGTCTATGCGGCTATGCGGAACCATAAATGGGGTCTTTACGGCATTGATCTGACGGAAGATCAGCAGAGTGAAAAGCTGGGACTGTCCCATCAGGAAATTCCGCTTGTGGTGTCGGAAAACAGCAATGCGCTGGAGCCGAAATTTTCACCTGATGGCAGTAAGCTGGCATTCTGGTCTGACCGGCGCGAAGTCAAGGTGCTGGATTTAGCGAGCGGTAAAATTGCGACGCTCTATCGTGAGACGGATTATAATTCTGATTATTTTGATCAGGGCGGCGATTTCAGCTGGTCGCCGACATCCAAAGACTTGTTGGTGCAATGGCGCAGCATTGACGGGACTGTGACGAACCGGATTGCGATTGCGCCTGCCGATGGCAGCACACTGCTGCGGCCGTTACCAGCGATGGTACCTAATTTTTATAATGGTTTCTGGAGCACTGATGGTACTCAGCTGATTGGTTATACGACCCTCTATACAGCGCGCAGTGCAAATAACCACCACGAGGGCTCTAACTTTGATTTGTATCGTGTCTTTCTGTCGGCTCAGGCACGGCAGGATTATCTTGCCGCACTGAATAATCCGCCCGTACAAAGCGGCAATGAGCAAGATGCGGGTCAGACAGCAGAGCGTAAAATCACACGCTATGTGCCGGATCGTCAGCGCAGTGCAATGCTGGAAGGACGCCTGACAACCAACTTGCCAAAACCTACAGTTTTAACTGTTGCACCGGACGGGAAAAATCTCCTTGCTATCTTTACGGCAGATCAGCAATTATCGGTCAACCTGCTTAGTCTCGAGAATGGCGGATTGCAGGAAGTGGCGAAAATTCCTGTGCCAGATCCGGAACAGGTGCAGTTCATCCGTTATAATGAAGTGCTACAGACGGTTGATATTAAAACACCGAAACAGATCATCCGCACATCTGTCAGTGATCCGTCCCAACGGCTGGAAATTCCGCTCAACATCTTATTCACGCGTAATGAAGATGCTGCTTTGGTGGCAGCTTTTGAACATGCTTGGGCGGATGTAAATGACCGTTATTATGATGCCGTTCATGAAAATCGCGACTGGCAGAAAATAGGTGCGAAATACCGCTCTTATCTGCCGTCGATTGCCGGACGCCGTGATCTCGAACGTTTGCTGGCTTCTATGTTCGGTGAATTGTCCGCCTCGCATCTGTTTACTGAAGTCACAGGGCCAAATCCGGCACTTGTCGGCATGGGAACACAGAATGATGCACTCGGCATCTATCTGGATGACAGCTACACCGGTGCAGGCCGGAAAATTGCTGCGATCCTGCCCGGCGGGCCGATGGATCAGCAGAGTTTTCATGTGGGCGCAGGCGATATCATTACGTCCATCAACGGACAGCCTGTTCCGGAAGCGGGAGGCATCGCCCGCCTGCTTGATGTCAATGCCGGCCGGCAGATCGTGGTGGGTATTGCCGATGGCAAAGCCGGTAAGGAGCGCTTTATTGAAGTGTCCCCGATTGGCTGGCGTGATGAGCTGATCCTGTCCAGTAAACATCTGAGGGACACGCGCCGCAATATGGTGAGCCAGCTGTCACGCCAATGTATTGCCTATCAGTATCTGGATGCGATGGATAATGACAATTACCTGTCATTGCTCGGAACATTGTCGTCACAGCGCGGTCTGGCAAAAGCAGCGCTGATTGATGTGCGCTCCAATATCGGCGGCAACCTGTCGCGTGAACTGATTACGCTTCTGAGCGGTAAACCGGCTTTCAGTTATGGTGTGGACGGTCGTGCCCGTGATTTCGGGCCGGATAATGTCTGGCTGTGGCCGAGTGCCGTACTGGTTGACAGTTTCAGCTATTCCGACGGTTCCATCTTTCCGCAGGCCTATCAGGATCAGAAAATCGGAAAGCTGATCGGTGATGTGATCCTCAATACCGGCACATCAGTGACAAGCGTTGACAGTAAAATCCTGCCCGGTCTGCGCTATAAATTTCCTGTGTTGCCGTACCGCCATGTCGACGGGCGTAAATATGAAAACGGGATTATCACGCCGGACATTATTGTGCCGTTCGATCCGAACCGGTTTAGTATGGA
>JAIRVW010000306.1 GCA_031253705.1 Brucellaceae bacterium | reverse complement strand
GCAGTTTGAAAGTATAGGTCAGGCCATCTTCCGAAGCGCTGACTTCCGTTGCCAGATCAAGCTGCGGCTTGTTGGCTGTGCCATCCCATGCATAAAGACGACGATGCAGCGCTTTGGTCGGAAATTCGTCCTGCGTTGCAGTGGTTGCCTGATTGTCCAGCGTACCGAAGCTCGAACCGTAAGGCGCAACGAAATTAATCGTGCCGCCTTTGCGTGGCTCTTCAGCAGACGCATTCATGGCAACACCGGCCAGCAAAGATGCCGCCATTGTCGAGATTAAAGCTATGCGTTTAATCATTGAGAATATCCCCTCCTCAGAATTTATCTCTGGTACTGACCATGTTCTCCGTTCCATGGTCAGAACCTTTCTTTGCATCCCGCTTTAGCGGGTGTAGACAACCTCACCGCCGCGCAATGTCATAATGCATTGCGTATCACTGAGAATTTCCTCCGGTGTTGCTTCCAGCATATTACGCGAGAACACGGCAATATCCGCAACCTGACCTGCAACCAGCTTACCTTTCACAGCCTCCATTTTTTGCGAAAAGGCACCGTATTCCGTATAGACCTGCAAAGCTTCCTCAATGGAAACGCGCTGATTTTCATCCATTACAGTGCCTTTCCATGTCTTGCGGGTCAGCATTGTATAGATATTCGGGAACGGGTTCGGATGGCAGACAGGGCTGTCGCTGCCGGTCGCCGGTTTGAAACCAAGATCACGCCATGTTTTCAGCGGATAGCTCGGGCGGGCGCGTTCATCACCCAGCACAGAAATATAAGCATCGCCGAAATCATAGATGAAAACCTGCTGCGGGCACGGATAAATACCGGCTTTGAGCATGCGCTGATGCTGAGCATCACTGGAAAAACCACAATGTTCAATGCGGTGACGACGATCCGGATCAGGATAAGCAACCAGCGCTTTTTCATAGGCGGTAATCAGCTGTTCAATCGCCATATCACCGATCGCATGACAGGCAAGCTGATAGCCTTTGGCATGGGCATCCATCACCATCGCCTGCAAATCTTCATCACTGAGAATCTGCACACCGATATTATTCACGTCATCACCGTGATACGGCACCGACATCCATGCGGTTTTACCGCCAGCGGAACCGTCAAGGAACAGTTTCACCGCACCGACAGTCAGCATATCGTCGCCTACACCGGAGACCAGACCGCTTTCATAGCATTGCGGCACTACCGATTTGCCCGGATCGCCGAGCAGCACCAGCCATGTGCGTACCGGCAGACGGTTATCACGCTTGGCAATATTATAGTCGCGGATTTCCTTATAGCCGGCGATCTGACCGACCGCCGCATCCATGCAGGAGGTAATGCCGTAGGACAGCAGCATATTACCGCCGTCTTCAATCGCTTCAATAATCTGTTCTTCGCTCGGCTCAGGAATGACAGCACGTACCAGATCCTGCGCATTCTCTGCCAGCATGCCGGTGATTTTGCCGTTTTGCTGCTCGATCAGGCCACCTTCCGGCACCGCTGTGTTTTCATCAACACCGGCGAGTTTCAGGGCATAAGAATTGGCAATCGCCACATGGCCGCAGGCGCGGGTCAGATAGACCGGATGGTCAGGCGCTGCCTGATCCAGCTCGGATTTATGCGGATGACGGCCAATATCCAGTTTGGTCTGGTCATAGCCACGCGCCAGAATCCATTCGCCTTTCGGCAAAGTTGCAGCTTTGGTGCGGATCGCTTCCTGCAAATCAGCCAGTGTCGGCAATGCGGCAGGTGTTGCATCAATCCGCTTCAAAGACAGGCCGGTGGAAATCAAATGCAAATGCGCGTCATTCAGGCCGGGAGTGGCAAATGCGCCTTTGAGGTCAACAAGCTCTGTTGTTTCGCCTTTAAGCTGCAAAATATCTGCGGCTTTACCGGCGGCCAGCACTTTACCCTGCCAGATGGCCAGAGCTTCAACAGTGCCCTCTTCATAACCGCACCAGATGGTACCGTTGTGTAAAATTTTGTCGGCAATAATCATCCCGCTCGCGGCCATGATGTGCCCTCCCCTTTCATGCTGCTGCAGGCTTGTTACATCGCTTCTCCGGCGTGCAATACCATGCAGTATTATCGTCATTTCCCGTATGCCGGTTCACCATGCACTCTTTGACAGAATGGAAAGCTCCGGCACTTTTTCAATCGTTTACAAGAGCCAATCATTATACGAAATGAAAAGCAAGCTGCGCATTTGTTAAAATTAAGCGTTATTTTTACGTCGTTTTGCGCAATTAAGCTGCAATTTAACGATTTTTATTTTTGATCAGCGCTTGTATGCAAGTACCACATAAAGCCATGCAGAAATTCGATAGATATATCACGAATCTGCCATATGAATTATGAGCAGATTCGTGACTTTCTATCTTTAAACGAGGCTGGATTTTGCCAGCAGATGGAAGAAACCAGCGCCACGTTCAAGGACTTCATCGTTGAAATCATAACGGCTGGTATGCAGCCCGCTACTGTCACCATTGCCAAGGAAAATATAGGCACCCGGCACGGCTTCCAGCAGGAAGGAGAAATCCTCACTGCCCATCATAGGAACCTCAAGCTCTTCAAATGAGTCTGCGCCAAATCCGGCAATCGCCACATCGCGCGCCAGCTCATAGGCCTGCTTGTTATTGATCGTTGCAGGATAACCGACGGACCAGTCAAACTGCACATCCGCCTGATAGCTCTTTGCCTGAAAACGGGCAATTTCCTCAACGCGTTCACGCAATGCAATCCGCACAGACGGATCAGTTGCCCGCATCGACAGTTCAAGCACAGCCGTATCCGGAATGATATTGTTGGCAGAGCCGGATTGGAAAGAACCAACTGTTACCACGGCAGGCTGATGCGGCGAAATATTACGGGAAACCAGCGTCTGCAATGCCATCACAATACTGGAGGCCACAACCACCGGATCAACAGTCAGTTCCGGCATCGCACCATGACCGCCGCTGCCTTTGACCGTCATTGTCAGCACATCAATAGAGGCTGCCATAGCACCCGCTTTAGCCGAGAACATCCCCGTCGCCAAACCCGGCATATTATGAATGGCAAAAACCTGCTCGCAAGGGAAACGGTTAAACAGCCCCTCATCAACCATCATTTTTCCGCCACCGAAATTCTCTTCTGCCGGCTGGAAAATCAGGTGAACCGCACCGTTAAAATCCGGATCCTGCGACAAGGCATAGGCCGCACCCAGCAGCATTGCCGTATGGCCGTCATGGCCGCAGGCATGCATCACGCCTTTATGCTGGCTCGCATAAGGCAGGCCGGTTTCCTCCAAAATCGGCAGTGCATCAAAATCAGCACGAAAACCGACAGAGCGATTGCTGTTACCGCGACGCAGCGTGCCGATAATACCGGTCTGCGCCATTCCGCGCGTGACCTCAAATC
>JAIRVW010000259.1 GCA_031253705.1 Brucellaceae bacterium | reverse complement strand
TATTTGATAAAAAGGGCGCATTACTGCGCCCTTTTTCTATATCATTATGTATGAAAATGTTAATAAATATGATGAATAAACAAGGTTAAGTAGCATTTAACCTTTCCCAAGTATGGTGGAGCTCAGAATAGCCATCCCGGTGATAAATGACCGTGGAATTGCGATAGGACACACTATGATGAAATTGAAAAACTTGCTTATCGCCGGTGTTGCAGGGCTTACAGTCGCTGGCTCTGTTTCCTCGGTCTTTGCTGCGGATGTTATCGACATTCCTGAGCCGGTCATTCCTGAAGTTGTTGTACAGCCTTCACCGGTTGGCGGCTGGTACTTGCGCGGTGATATCGGTTATTCGGCACCTAAATTCAAAGGCGCGGATTACTCAACTATTGGCACCGGCTGCGATAAATGCGGCGGTACGATTGGAGTGCTGAACGAACATTCGCTGGATGGTAAGCTGAAAGGCTCGTTCCTGCTCGGCGGTGGTGTCGGTTATCAGGTCACAGATTATTTCCGTACTGATCTGACACTGGACTATATGACCCGTTCAAAATTCACCAGTGATCGTGATGAGAGCCGTCTGAATGCATTGTCCCTGCTGGCCAACGCCTATGTTGATCTCGGCAACTTCAACGGCTTCACACCTTATGTTGGTGCCGGTATCGGTGGTACCCGCGTAAAATGGTCTGATGTTGTTGATACAACTAATGGCGGCGTACTGCCGGGTGCTGCAAACTGGCGCTTTACATGGGCGCTGATGGCCGGTGCGTCTTATGATCTGACAGAAAGCCTGAAGCTGGATGCGGGTTATCGTTTCCGTCGTATCAACGGCGGCAAAATGTTTGACGGTGTTGATCAGGTTGCGGCCGGTTTCGACAAGAGCTTTGACGTTCACGATGTGCGCGTCGGTCTGCGTTATCAGTTCGGCGGCTATGCCCGTCCGGCCTCTTACAACGACATGAACACACCGGTTTATAAATAAAATATTCCGTGCTGCGCCGGTCACGGCGCAGCATCTTTCATACTGATTTTATTTGATGCATTTCTGCTCTGTCCGGGCAGGATGCAAATTTACAGGATGCAGATGATGAAAAAATCTTCATTCACGTCATTGCGCAATGCGGTGATTGCATTTTCCGCTTTAACAGCTGCAACCGGATTGGCTGAGGCTGCTGACCTCGATCAGATTCTTTATGCATCTCCTGTTGAACAGGATGTCTATAAGCCGGTGGAAATCGGCTCGGGCTGGTATTTGCGCGGCGATATTGCCTATGTGCCATCCAATAATGCCAAAGTGCGCCTGAAGGGCCATGACTGGTGGGGTACAGAAAGCGGCGATATCAAAGCAACTGCAGCTTATAGCGGTGGTGTGGGCTATCAGTTCACCGATCATATTCGCGGCGATATCACAGGCGGTTTCCGTAAGCTGAAAGTCAGCGGCGAGCCTGTTGAGGCTGACGTATGGGAAGCTATGGCCAATGCCTATTACGATATCGGCAATTTCTCCGGTGTAACACCTTATGTCGGTGCCGGTCTTGGTTTTGCCAATGTGGATTATAAAGTCGGCTTTAAAAATCCGAGAACAGGCGCTGATCTGATTGATGGCCGCAATACGACACGTCTGCAATGGGCATTGATGGCCGGTGCTGCGATTGATGTGACCGAAAATATCAAATTTGATCTCGGTTATCGCTATGCGCGCATTTCATCCGGTGATGCCGGTGACAGAGGTTCGCTTACCTATTCGGATAAAGGTCTGGAGTCCCATCAGATCCGTGCCGGTCTGCGTATGACGACCTGGTGATCAGATCAAGATTTTACAGTTATAAAAAATGCCGCGTTTCTATAAACGCGGCATTTTTTGTTTTAGCAGGCTGCAAGTTGAGCCAGATGCGTGCCCATATCTGTAGCTTCGCCTGCAGCATTGATCGTGTCGAAATAATCATGCCAGCCGGTGGCGGCAATGGCTTCCAGCAGTATGGTGACGGCGGCTTTGTCGCTGAATTTCCAGATTGCGAAAAATTGCTGCTGCGCCGGATGCAGTTGTGACGGATCGGTTTGACCGAAGGTCAATGGTTCAATGCCGAACTCAGACAGGCTGCCCATGCCCGCGCCGATTGTGGCGAAGAAGGCCTGTTTTTCTTCCATAGACAAAGCAATCCATGCGGCTTTAGGGCTGTATAATTCTGCAAGATAATGGGTCATTTCAGTCTCATATTACGGGAGGTTATTTATTGAGTGTCCGCAAGGCACGTTTGCAAATGCGGGCGGTTGCAGGGGAAGAGCTTTCCTTTCGCCAGCGGGTGCAAAGAGTGCGCACCCAATCCGGTGTGGTCTTGGAAGCATCATTAAGCCAGTTGGCGACAGAATCCTGCACATAGACCTCCGGATCACTGCGCAGTGCTTCAAGAATAGGAAGTGCCGGTTCCGGCTGGGTTTTCAGGACATTGAAATGTGCGCACCATACGCCGCGCGGGCGAATGGCCTCGCAGGCATAGCGCCGGATTTTGTAGGACGGGTCATTCGTCCAAGGCAGCAGCAAGGAAAAGCTCAGTTCCGGCTGCGCAATTAGATCACTGCGCATGGCCAGCCATGCCCATTCGCGCACGCCAAAATGATGATCATCAGCAAGCGGGCGGATCAGTTCCAGCTTTTCTGCTAAGGCAAGATGCTGTTGCTGGGCGATAAAATAACAGGCCCAGCCGCGGATCGTATCTGACGGATGATTGCTGAGGTCACTGACGCCGGTTTTGCCGTGGCTGTGCAATAATTCCGCGGCCTGTGCCATGCGGGCGGTGATGCCTGCCGAACTGCCGCTTAATTGCTGATGGAGTTCTGCGGGCATATTTGGAAAAACAGCCTGCATCAGTTGTCCAAAATCAACAGCCAGACATTCAGTCAGTACAGTGGTTTCCGCGGTGCCGTTATTCAGCTCATCCAGACGTTCCGGTGTGATGTCGCTCATACGGCGGACAGATTTAACGGGTGCTTTGGTCATGATCAGAGGGCTCCTGTGCTGCTGTCCAGATTTTCGTGAGCAATGTGCCGAGCAGTTGTTTTTCTTGGCTATTCAGCGGTGCCGTCAGAGAGGCAATCCATCGGGAATGATCCGCTACCAGAGAGGCGGCCGTTTCAGAACCCTTGTCTGTCAGGGTGATCAGAATTGAACGGCGATCCGTCTGGCTGTGATTCCTCAGGATGAACCCATCACGCTCCAGACCGTCCAACAGGCCGGTCAATGTGGCGCGGGTGATTCCCGCACGCTCTGCCAAAAGATGCGGCGCCAGACCTTCCATCTCCTGTTGCAGCAGAAACAAAATCACAAACCGGCTTTCGGAGAGCTGATAGGGCGCTAAGCGCTGTGCGCAGCTCAGATCAATCATTCTGGCGGTACTGAGCAGCTCAAAACACAGGCGCATATTCCGGTAATGACCGGTTTCCTGTGTTTCTGAGCCTAAAAGAGCGCGGTGTTTGATTTCCAAAATATCCATGTGGCGACATATAGTATGGTGCCTAATTAAATGTCAAGATCACTGCTGATGATGTAATTTTGTCGCAGATAGCGAATTCTGCGACGCCTATGTTTCAGCCCTCTTGCGCAGTACAAAGCTTTTCTATAGCGTCGTCTGTGGGCCACTTCTCCCCAACGGGAAGCGTGCTATCTGAAAGGGTAGATACAAAATGACGACTTTTCCAAAGCCAGACATCCGTCCGGCTAATGCACAATTTTCTTCAGGTCCTTGCACCAAGCGTCCAGGCTGGACATTGGAAGCGCTGTCAGATGCACCGCTCGGACGGTCGCACCGCGCTAAACTCGGCAAGACAAAGCTTAAACAAGCGATTGATCTGACCCGTGAAATTCTTCAGGTTCCAGCAGACTACCGCATCGGCATTGTGCCGGCATCGGATACCGGTGCCGTTGAAATGGCTTTGTGGTCCCTGCTTGGTGAGCGCGGCGTTGATATGGCCGCGT
>JAIRVW010000206.1 GCA_031253705.1 Brucellaceae bacterium | reverse complement strand
GCCGATTGCACCGGATGGTCCGAGTGATGTCGCGCTGCGTCGTTCAATTCTGCCAAGCGGCTCAAGCCGTCGTGAAGATTATGCCGCGCGCGATTCTGTGAAAGATCCGGCAATTGCCGCAGCAGCCAAGCAGGCTCAGATCGACCGCGCAGGCGGCTCCGCCACCCAGCGTAAATATCTGAGCGAGCCGCCGGTCAGCTATCGCCAGCCTGCCAATACGGCTACTGTCGGTGATCTGGGTGAAGATGAGGCGAAAAAAGAACGCCGCCGTAAAGCTGAAGCGACCGGCTCTAAGAGCTGGCGTGATAAGCTGGGTCTCTGATCCTGATAATAATTTGAATAGTGCCGCGTCTTGTCTCAAGCCGCGGCATTTTTTATTTACGCTTGTCTCTGAAGAAATCACGCAGCAGGGCTGTCGCCTCAGCTTCACCGATACCGGAATAGACATCCGGTGCATGGTGGCAGGTCGGCTGGCTGTAAAAGCGCGGGCCATATTCGACGCCGCCGCCTTTCGGATCGCCGGAGGCATAATAGAGACGGCGTATACGGGCGAAAGAGATCGCTGCCGCGCACATTGCGCAAGGCTCCAGCGTCACATAGAGATCGCAATCGCCTAAGCGTTCATTGTCCAGTGCTTCACAGGCAATACGGATTGCCAGAATTTCAGCATGTGCCGTCGGGTCATTAATCTCGCGCGTACGGTTGCCGGCACGGGCGATGATCCGGTTTTTATGGGTAATCACCGCGCCGATCGGGACTTCGCCGCGCGCACCGGCTGCACGGGCTTCTTCCATCGCGGCCTGCATAGGTGATTGTTGTTTGTTTGCAGTGCCGCTTTTTGTCATTTTATCAGCCGGTGCTTGTGAATTATCGTGCTGCGGGACTGCTGAAATGCTGCCGGTTGCGTTTTTTTGCATAATGTGCGGCGGCCTTTCAGATATTTTGCTCGCAAGCGGGAGGATGATTTGTTAGAGCGTAGCTTTAATAAGGTGTGTAGCATAAGAACTGCGCTGCAATCGTGCCAGCTTTATCCTAAATTTTGCCGGATCGGAATGGTTTAGCATAGAGCATGTCCGGCAAAACGCGCAGCAGTTTTGCAGCAGGGCTTTCCGCATCCTGATTTTCGATTTTTTGACGCCGGGCAGCAATACCGGTGAAAGGCTGATATTCTGATGACCCGTGACGATCATGATAATGAACGCGGCAAGCGTCCTTTTGTAAAGCGTGAGCGTTCGCGCGATGACCGCGGCGGTGACCGCCCGCGTGGTTTCGGCTCCCGTGATGACAAACCGCGCGGTTTTGACATGAGCGGCGGTGACGAAGGCGAGCGGATTGCCAAGCGTCTTGCCCGCGTCGGGATTGCCTCACGTCGTGAAGCGGAAAGCATGATCGCTGCCGGTCGTGTTGCTGTAAACGGCAAAGTGCTGACCAGCCCTGCCGTTAATGTTCTGCGCACTGATCGTATTACCGTTGATAATAAAGTGCTGCAGCAGGCCGAACGTACCCGCCTGTGGCTCTATCACAAGCCTGCCGGTCTGGTGACAACCAATCGTGATCCGGAAGGCCGTCCGACTGTTTTTGATGCACTGCCGGAAGAATTGCCGCGTGTGCTCTCCGTCGGTCGTCTCGATATTAACACTGAAGGCCTGTTGCTGCTGACGAATGACGGCGGTCTGTCCCGCGTGCTGGAACTGCCTGCCACCGGCTGGCTGCGCCGCTACCGCGTGCGCGCGCATGGTACGGTAACACAGGCACAGCTCGATGAACTGAAAAACGGTATTGCCGTTGACGGTGTGTTCTATGGTGCGGTTGAAGCCACACTGGAACGCGAGCAGGGCTCCAATGTCTGGCTGAATATCGGTCTGCGCGAAGGTAAAAACCGCGAAGTTAAGAACATTCTCGGCGCACTTGGTCTGGCCGTTTCCCGCCTGATCCGCGTTTCTTTCGGTCCGTTCCAGCTGGGCGATCTGGAAGAAGGCGCTGTACGTGAAATCCGTGGCCGCACGCTGCGTGAACAGCTTGGCGAAAAACTGATTGAAGATTCCGGTGCGGATTTTGACGCGCCGGTTCTCAATGAATTCTCCAATGAAGCCGTAAAAGGCGAATTGCCGTCCCGCAGCCCGCGCTTTGATGCCTATGAAGATCGCGGCAGTGATGAGGAAGGCGAAACCCGTTCCCGTTATAAATCCGACTGGATTTCCAGCAGCCGCAATGCAGGCGGCGGGCGTGGCGGTAAAGGCGGCTTCGGTGCCAAACGCGAAGGCCGTGGCGGTGAAGATCGCGGTGCTCCGCGTAGTGCGCCTCGTGACGGTGAGCGTAAACCACCGCGTGACCGCGATGGTAAAAACTGGCGTGAAGACGGTCTTTCCCGTCTCAGCACTTCAGCACCGCGTTCGGGTGGTTTTGATAAGCCGCGTTTTGCAAAAAGCGGTCGTGGTGACAAGGATGATGATAAGTTTGGTTCACAGCCGCAGCGTCCGCGCGGCGTGAATGTATGGATGGCACCAGGTGCCAAGGCCTATAATTCATCGTCCAAGGCAACTCCTGGTGAAGATCGTCGCCGTTCACGCCGTGATGGTGAAGACCGTCCGCAGCGTTCAGAAGGCGGCCGTGGCTATCAGGGACGTCCGGATGACCGTGACGGATATAAGCGTCAGGGCTTCCGTCGCGATGAGGACAACCGCGACGGCTTCAAGCGTGAAGGTTTCCGCTCAGACAATCGCCGCTCTTTTGAAGACGGCGATCGTCCGGCGCGTGAAGAACGTCGTTTCTCCGGTGAGCGCTCATTTGACAAGAAGCCGTTTGGTGATCGTCCTTCCGGTGACAAGCCTTTCCGTGGCCGCTCTGAAGGCGGCCGTGACGGTAAACCTTCCGGTGGTCGTTCCTTCGGCAAAGGTCCTCAGGGCGGCAAGCCATCGGGTGGCCGCCCATCAGGTCCACGCGGTTCGGGACCACGCTCCGGTTCGCGCGGAGATAAACGCTGATGCGCATAGTCGGCGGAAAATTCCGCGGGCGCGCTCTGGTCACGCCGGAAAGCTCTGCGATCCGGCCAACCAGTGACCGGACACGCGAAAGCCTGTTTAATATTATTACGCATGGTTTTCGCGAGAAGCTGGATAATACACGGGTGCTGGATCTGTTTGCCGGTACCGGCGCGCTTGGTCTTGAGGCCATGTCGCGCGGCTGCCGCTATACGGTCTTCGTTGAGGAATCCGTAGAAGGTCGCGGTTTGCTGCGCCAGAACGTTGAGGCTTTCGGTCTGCAGGGGCACACAAAAGTGTTCCGCCGTAATGCTGCTGCATTGGGGCCTGCCGGTACTATGGGCGAGTTTGATCTGGTATTTGCCGATCCGCCTTACGGCAAAGGTTTGGGTGAACAGGCTTTTATCTCTGCACTTGAAGGCGGATGGCTGAAGCCTGATGCGCTTCTGGTACTGGAAGAAGTGTCCGAAGCTGTGATCACGCTGGATGACCGTTTTATTTTGCGTGATGAGCGCAATTACGGGATCACCACAATAAGACTATATGAGTTAGCCTGATTTTTTATTGTCAGAAAACAAACAGCCCGCCTTGTGCGGGCTGTTTGCATTCGGGCTTATTGATCCCGGTTTGCTGGTCGCAATTATTAAATTATTGTCATCATGACATAATTTTTGATGGCCGGTTGCGAATTTGCCGCAATCTCGTTTAATTAAGATTGTTTTGCAAAACAGGAAGGGACGCATTTCGTGCCATATCTATCCTTTTGCCGGCAACTGGTCAGCACCTCTGTGCTGGCGCTGATTGTCAGTTCTGCGACTGCAGGCGCATCTTTTGCGCAGGCTGCCAAACCGGCTGAGGCGCAGGTTGCACCTGCCGCAGCACAGACCAGTCCGGCCAATGATAATCAGTCTGCTGCATTGCCTGAGATTAAAACCACGTCGGGTGTGAGCAGCTTCAAGCTTGCCAATGGTATGGATGTTGTGGTGATTCCCGATCACCGCGCGCCTGTTGTCACCCAGATGGTCTGGTATCGCGTCGGTGCTGCCGATGAACATGAAGGTGTTTCCGGTATTGCCCATTTTCTTGAGCATCTGATGTTCAAGGGCACGAAGAATGTGCCGGCCGGTGAGTTTTCTGCCAAGGTCGCCGCAATTGGCGGTCAGGAAAACGCTTTCACCTCATCCGATTATACGGCCTATTATCAGCAGGTCGCACCGGATGCGCTGGAAATGGTGATGAAATATGAGTCCGACCGGATGATCAATCTGGTGTTGACCGATGAAGTTATCATACCGGAGCGCGACGTTATTCTTGAAGAACGCCGCATGCGTGTGGACAGCAATCCGGGCGCTATACTGAGCGAAGAAGTGAGTGCTGCTACTTTCTATAACCATCCTTACCGCCGTCCGATCATCGGCTGGCAGCAGGAAATGGAAAAGCTCGACCTGAAAGATGCAATCGGTTTTTATGAGCGCTATTACACACCGAATAATGCCATTCTCGTGGTTGCCGGTGATGTCACGCCGGAACGTGTGCGTGATCTGACGCTCAATACCTATGCCAAATTACCGAAGCGCTTTGAGGTTGCTCCGCGTATCCGCCCGCAGGAACCGGTGAAACATACCACCCGCACGGTTATGCTGCGCGATGCCCGCGTGACCCAGCCATCCTATAATTCCACATGGGTGGTTCCGTCTTATATGAATGCCAAAGCCAAAGGCGCCGAAGGCGATGCCGAGGCGCTTGATCTGCTGGGTGAAATCCTCGGCGGTGGTATCCGCAGCCGTCTTTATCAGGAACTGGTGGTCAAGCAGGGAATTGCGGCAAGCGCCGGTGCCTATTATGCCGGTGACGCACTGGATGACGGCACTTTCATGCTCTATGGCGCACCGCGTGGTGATGCCACGCTGGAAGATGTGCAGGCCGCAGCGAGTGTGGAAGTCGATCATCTTATTGCAGAAGGCGTGACAGAAACAGAGCTTAATCAGGCACGTAACCGCTTCCTGAAAGCGGTGATTTTTGCCCGTGACAGCCAGACAGGTATGGCACGGATTTACGGTTCTTCACTGGCTGTCGGCCAGACGGTTGATGATGTGCAGGGCTGGTCGGATAAAATCCGTGCTGTAAAGCCGGAGCAGATCCGTGATGTGGCAGAGCGCTATCTGAAGCCGTCGATTGCGGTAACAGGCTATTTGCTGCCGCCGGTGGATGCGGATTCGCAGGCTGCAAAAACACAGCAGGCCGTTACACCGGCTGCCGGTGATAAGAGTGAAACCGGCGCCGCGGACGGCAAACCGACCGGTAATGATCTGAATAAGCAGAAAGATGCAAAATCAGAGGTGAAAAAATAATGACATATTCTCTTCACTCTGAGGCAGGATTTGATACTGCACGTCCTGTCCGTACCAATGCTCTGCGCGGCTTCAAAGCGGCGGCTGCCGGCCTGTTTGCACTGCTGACAACGCTGCCGGCCTATGCGCTGGATATTCAGGAAGTTACCTCGCCGAAGGGCATTAAAGCCTGGTTGGTGGAAGACAGCAGCGTGCCGCTGATTTCTGTCCGCTTTTCTTTCAAAGGCGGCAGTGTGCAGGATCCTGAGGGTAAGGAAGGTCTGGCCAATCTGATGACCGGCCTGTTCGATGAAGGTGCTGGCGATATGCCGTCTGATGCCTATCAGGAGCGGCTGGATAATATCGGTGCGGAAATGAGCTTCACTGCCAGCCAGGATAATATTTCCGGCGGTATGCGTATGCTGAAGGAAAACAGCCCTGCGGCTTTTGACATGCTGGCACTGGCAATTCAGAAGCCGCGCTTTGATCAGACAGCCGTTGACCGTATCCGTGCGCAGATCATTGCCGGTATTAATGCATCCAAAAATGATCCGAACACAATCGCATCGCAGAAATTTGCGGAAGTGCTCTATGGCAAGCATCCGTATGCCCGCCGTGATGAGGGCACCGTGCAGACACTGGAAGCCATTACCCGTGATGACCTGTTGCAGGCACATAAAAAACTGTTCGGCAAAGACCAGCTGAAAATCGGTGTGGTTGGTGCGATCAGTGCCAAGGAACTGGCACCGCTGCTGGATAAGCTGTTCGGCGATCTGCAGGATAAGGCCGAGCTGAAACCGGTTGAAATGGCAAAGCTGGCTCTGGGTGCCACCACCTCGGTAACCTATGATTTGCCGCAAACCAATGTCAGTCTGGTTTATCCGGGTGTAAAGCGCAGCGATAAAGACTTCTTTGCGGCTTATCTGATGAATCAGGTGCTGGGCGTCGGCTTTACCTCGCGTCTTTATAATGAAGTGCGTGAAAAGCGCGGTCTGGCCTATACGGTCGGTTCAGGTCTGAGCAGCCGTGATTATTCCAACAGCCTGAATATTTCCACCGGTACACGCCCTGACCGCGCGCAGCAAAGTCTGGATGTGATCCGTGCGGAAGTTGCCCGTATGGCAAAATCCGGCGTGACCGAAGAAGAACTGGCTGCTGCGAAAAGCTTTGCGATTGGTGCCTATGCAATCAACAATCTGGATTCATCCGTTGCCGTAGCCCGCACATTGGTCGGTCTGCAGGAGCAGGATCTGGGACGTGATTATATTGACCGTCGTGCCGATCTCATCAATGCGGTAACAGTTGCTGATGTGAAGGCTGTTGCTGCCAAATTGCTCAAGGCTGATCCGGCGATCCTGATCGTTGGTCCGAGCCTGAACTGAGCGGTCTTATAAAGACATAAACAAAAAACGGCGCGGTGGGTGACCACCGCGCCGTTTTTGTTTTCACTGTTTTGATCCTTATTCCGCAACCGTTGCCAGTGGTGCATCCTCATCGTCAAGGGAGGAGACAGGTGCAATGGTTTCCTCTGTTGCCGTGTCGAGCGGTACTGCAGAGCGGGTTGGCTTAACAAGCGGTTCCGGTGTAACCGGCTTGTTGAACAGTAGGTGGCGACCGGCGAGAATACCTTCTGATGCCTGTACATGCAGGCGGTCTTCGTCACGCTGGCGCACATCATCGGCAATGCTTTGTGCCTCTTCTTCCGATGTGCCGAGTGCTTCCAGTGTTTTGCGGCCGAACAGCAGACCGGATTCGAAAGTTTCACGCAGTTCGTAATCCACGCCTTTGGCGCGCAGTTGCAATGTATGCTCGCGGTCGAAAGAGCGGACATAGAGCTTCACATCCGGAAATTCTGTCTGGATGAGATCAACGATACGATCGGTGATTTCCTTCTTTTCCGTGCAGACAGCAACCAGCTTGGCTTTGCGGATGCCTGCCATTTCCAGCACGTCTTTGCGCTGTCCGTCACCGAAATAAATACGGAAACCGAAACGACCGGCCGCCCGGATACGATCGGCTGATGTATCAATCACCGTCACACTTACACCACCGGCCAGCAGAATTTGCGCGGTGATCTGGCCGAAACGGGAAAAGCCGATCATCAGAATATCA
>JAIRVW010000146.1 GCA_031253705.1 Brucellaceae bacterium | reverse complement strand
TCCGGCTCCGAGGCCAATGATACTGCAATCAAAATGCTGTGGTACCGTTCCAATGCGCTCGGTCAGCCGCAGCGTAAAAAGATCATCAGCCGTAAGCGCGGTTATCACGGTGTGACCATTGCTGCTGCAAGCCTCACCGGCCTGCCGGCAAACCAGCTGTCCTTCGATCTGCCGATTGCCAATATTCTGCACACATCCTGCCCGCATTACTGGCGCGAAGCGCTGCCGGGTGAAACAGAAGAGCAGTTCACAGACCGTATGGCCGCTGATCTGGAAGCCATGATCCTTGCCGAAGGCCCTGAAACCATTGCTGCATTTATCGGTGAGCCGATCATGGGTGCCGGTGGTGTTGTAGTGCCGCCGGACAGCTATTGGGCAAAAATCCAGGCTGTTCTGAAGAAATACGACATTCTGCTGATTGCGGATGAAGTGATCTGCGGTTTCGGCCGTACCGGCAATATGTTCGGTACAGAAACCTTCAAAATGCAGCCGGATATTATGGTATTCTCCAAGCAGCTGTCCTCCTCCTACCTGCCGATTTCGGCGCTGGTTGTGAATGACAAGGTGTTTGAACCGCTGGCTGATGAAAGCAACAAGATCGGCACATTCGGTCATGGTTATACCGGCGGTGCACATCCGGTGGCTGCTGCTGTTGCCAATGAAAATATCAAGATTATTGAAGAAAATAATCTGGTTGCGAATGCCCGTGAAGTCGGCGCGCATATGCAGAAACGTTTGCGTGAACTGGCAGATCATCCGCTGGTGGGTGAAGTGCGCGGTAAAGGCCTGATCGCAGCGGTTGAACTGGTTGCTGACAAGCAGACCAAAGAACCGCTTGAAAAAGCCGGTAATCTCGGCCTGATGGCAAATAATGCGTTGCTGAATAACGGCGTTATCTGCCGCAACATGCTGGATACGGTTGCATTCTGCCCGCCGCTGATCATCAATGAAAAACAGGTTGATGAAATGGTCGGCGCTTTTGCCAAGGCACTGGATACAGTGGCTGCTGAAGTGAAGAAATAATCTGTTCTGAAATTTGAAATGAAACGGCGCATGTGAGTAATCACATGCGCCGTTTTTATTTATCCCTTTCAAAGTACTGCAATATGTGCTTAATCTCGCGCATCCACAGGGGGGCTCCGTAGTGCCGGGGCTGAGATGTCAGTGACAAGCTGGCGGACTCTAAAGCTGATCTGGGTAATACTAGCGGAGCGAGGCGGACCATGATTTCTGGCGCACAAATTTCCACTTCTTTTGTCACTGCAATTTCGGCGGCGTGTTTCCGGCTGACCTGATCCATTTCACAGCAAATCTCATCTGATCTCTGTCTGTGGAATTGAAATATGTCTGTTTATCCGGCTGCGGCTGCAGATTGCCCGCAATCTGCGCGCAAACTGTCTGATCATCTGTCCCGAGTTCTGCCTGCAATCTTGTCTGTCGGTGCGGTTTTTCTGTTTTGGGAAAGTTATGTTGCCTTGTCCGGCATTGCACCCTCCGTATTGCCTGCACCAAGCCGGATTTTGCAGCAGATGTTTCTGCATCGTCAGGCTTTATGGGATAATACCCTGCCGACAATCCGTGCCACGCTGATTGGGTTCAGCTGTTCGGTGATTACCGCTTGTCTGCTCTCCGTCCTGATTGATCGCTATATCTGGCTGCGGCGGGCGCTGTTTCCGGTTTTCATCATCAGCCAGACCCTGCCGCTGATCGCCATTGCACCACTGATTGTGCTGTGGTTTGGCTTTGGTCTGTTGCCGAAAATTCTGCTGGTCTCTCTGGTCACATTCTTCCCGATGCTGGTGGCGCTGGTGCAGGGCTATGCCGCAACAGATAAAGAGATTGAGCATTTGCTGTCGTCGATGGGCGCAGGCAGATGGACGATTTTCCGGCTGGCGCACATTCCGTCGGCTTTGCCTTATTTTTTCGCAGGCTTACGTATCTCGATTACCTATGCAGTTGTCGGTGCGATATTCGCTGAATATGCCGGTGCTCTGAAAGGGTTGGGCATCTATATACTCAATGCCAAAAACAATTTCCGGCCTGATCTGGTGTTGGCAGCGGTATTCATCAGCGCGACGCTGACATTGAGCCTGTTTGGTCTGACTTTACTGGTGCAGAAATGGCTCGCCCCGTGGCTGAAAACAGAACGGGGTGCAGAATAATGACACGTCTGCAATTGCAATCTGTCGCTAAATCTTTCGGTTCACTGGAGGTGTTGCGGGATATCTCCCTGCATGTGGCGGAGGGCGAGTTTGTCTCGGTTTTAGGGCCGTCCGGTGCCGGAAAATCGACGATTTTCAATCTGTTGACGGGTGCAGAACAGCTCTCGCAGGGGCGTATCATCTTTGACGACGCGCCATTAGCACAAGCACGCGATGCCTTTGCTTTCATGCCGCAGCGCGATGCTTTGATGCCGTGGCGGCGGATGATTGATAATGCCACGCTGGGTCTGGAAGTGCAGGGCATGAGCCGTAAGAATGCCCGCAAATTAGCCGAACCGCTGTTTGAGGAATTCGGCCTTGCCGGTTTTGAGCAGGCTTATCCGGCGGAATTATCGGGCGGTATGCGCCAGCGTGCAGCTTTGCTGCGTACCGTTATTCAGCAACGTAAAATGCTGCTGCTGGACGAACCTTTTGGTGCGCTTGATGCTCTGACCCGCGCTTCAATGCAGCACTGGCTGGAGAGCATGTGGCAGAGCCATCGCTGGACGGCTTT
>JAIRVW010000137.1 GCA_031253705.1 Brucellaceae bacterium | reverse complement strand
TCTGCCGTAAAAACAGAGATAGTACCGGACAATCTGTCCGCTATGCGGGTAATCACAATGGAACTCAGCTTTCAGCAGTTTGATCAAGACAATGTTTTTTAAAATACTGACAGCCTGTTTGCCTGCGTCTGCCATTGGCAGGCGCGGTGCGTTGAAGACGGTTATGGCCGCGCTTGCTGCCATACTGCCGCTGAATACAGGCATGGCAGCGCAGGGCGCTACGCCTGAACTGGCAGCGCTGACTTTCAGAATGGCCGGTGATGATCTGCGCAGCCGTATCGTTGTGATGTTTGATAGTGAGCCGAAGGTGGAGATGCATCTGCTGGAGCGTCCGCACCGGCTGATTATTGATTTGCCGGAGACCAGTTTCGGCTTTGATGAAGAATCACTGACGCCGCGCGGCCTGATCTCCGAAGTACGTTATGGTTTGATTGCACAAAAACGTTCACGCCTGATTCTCAATGCCAAAGGCCCGTTTAAAGTTGAAAAGCTTGAAGTTCTGAAAAACGAATCTTCTGCCGGTTATCGTATGGTGGCCGATATTGTTGCGAGTTCCGACCGTGAATTCGCACAGGCTCTGAGCGCACAAAAAGGGGCGGTGGCTTCTTTGGAGGAGGGGCAGAATGCTGCTTCGCCAGCAATCAGCGAGACACTTGGTTCACAGCACCAGTTTACCGTGATGATCGATCCGGGGCATGGCGGTATCGACAGCGGTGCGGAAAGTGTCTCTGGTACGCTGGAAAAGAATGTAACGCTGGCTTTTGGTCGCGAGCTTCGTGATGAACTCATGAAGGATAAGAATCTCAATGTGCTGATGACCCGCGAGGATGACACGTTCCTGCGTCTCGGTGAGCGTGTGCGTCTGGCGCGCCAGCATGAGGCCGACCTGTTTATTTCGCTGCATGCTGATACAATCCGCCATAAAGATATTCGCGGGGCGACGGTCTATACGCTGTCAGATAAAGCATCGGATGATGTGGCAAAGGCCATGGCGGAGCGTGAGAATAATTCTGATGCCAGTGCGGGTATCTATAGTGAAGAAGCGCCGGTGGTTCATGATATTCTGATGGAACTGACCCAGCGCGAGACTCATGCTTTCTCGCTGAACTTTGCAGATGGTCTGGTCAAATCTTTGCAAGGTGAGGTCAACCTGATCAATAATCCTCATCGTTTTGCCGGATTTCAGGTGTTGCGTGCTCCTGATGTGCCTTCTGTTCTGGTTGAAGTCGGCTATTTGTCGAATAAGGATGATGAGAAGCTGCTGCAGGATGCTGCATGGCGTAAGGTGGCGGTGGAGCGGATTGCCCATGCGGTGAGTAAGTATTACACGCTGCGGAACAATGTGCAGGCACAGCCGTAAGTTTAAATTTGTGCCGCTTTGGCTGCGTCAAAAGCGTCACAGAAATGAATAAAGAGTTAAAAACAGTAAATTCATCTTGTCTTTGACGCATTTGCTGTTCACTACCCGATGGCACTCTGATTTATATGCCACAGACTTGTTCATATGTTCTTCTGAGCAGGTTTGTTTGTGCCGGATCAGGGTGCAAAATGAAGGCCTGGGAAAAATTCATCCGGATAAAAGACTGAGCGCCGTGAGGCTCGCTAAATTTGCCTGTGAATTTTGACTAAGTTGATGATATATAATGCAGATAATCTGAAACGGAACACCGGATAAAATATGGTACGGCTTATCGGATATTTTTTCGGCATCGGTACGGTGCTGATGCTGATCGTGGCGGGGGGCGTTGCTTTCTTCGTCAACAGCATAAGCAAGGATCTGCCGGATTACGAAGTGCTGGCCAAATATGAGCCGCCGGTGACAACGCGCGTTCATGCTGCAGACGGTAGTCTGATGGCTGAATATTATAAAGAACGCCGCATGTTTCTGCCGATTCAGGCTGTGCCGGATCGTGTGAAGGCGGCATTCGTTTCTGCGGAAGATAAAAGCTTCTATCAGCATCATGGTTTGGACTATCTCGGTCTGACCCGTGCGATGAGCACCAATATCGTCAATAAGCTGACCGGTAATGACCGTCGCCCTGTCGGTGCGTCTACGATCACCCAGCAGGTTGCGAAGAATATGCTGCTCTCTTCCGAGCAGACTTATGACCGTAAAATCAAGGAAGCGATTGTTGCGCTGCGCATGGAGCGCACTTTCACCAAAGACCAGATTCTTGAGCTGTATCTCAATGAAATGTTCTTCGGTATGGGCGCTTACGGTATTGCCGGTGCCGCGCTGACCTATTTTGACAAGTCCGTGAATGAGCTGACCATCAGCGAATCTGCCTATCTGGCAGCATTGCTCAAAGGCCCTGCAAACTACCATCCGTATCGCTATGCCCAGCGCGCTTTGGAGCGCCGTAACTGGGTAATTGAGCGTATGGCGGAAAACGGTTTCATCAGTGCAGAAGATGCCAAAGAAGCCAAAGAAACGCCGCTTGGCGTGAAACCGCATAATGCCGATGAACGTCTGTTCGCCAGCGAGTATTTCGCTGAGGAAGTGCGTCGTCAGATCGTTTCGCGTTATGGCAATGCTTCTCTGCTTGAAGGCGGGCTTTCGGTTCGTACAACGCTTGATCCGCAGTTGCAGATCAAAGCACGTAAGACATTGCACAACGGTTTTATCCGTTATGACGAAGCGCAGGGCTATCGCGGTCCTGTGAAGAAACTGCCGATGAATACCGACTGGGGACAGGAACTCGGCGAAGTTGCCGGACTGACCGACGTGCCTGAATGGCATTTGGCGGTGGTTCTGGATGCGACGCCGGATGCGCTCGAAATCGGACTTCAGCCTGTCCGCGATCCTTCGGGAAAAATCAGTGAAGAACGCGTGACCGGTCGTGTAGCCGCTGCCGATATGAAATGGGCAATGCGCATGAA
>JAIRVW010000070.1 GCA_031253705.1 Brucellaceae bacterium | reverse complement strand
TTGCCGCAATGCGGGTCATTTTCCACATAGTGTACAACAGTAAAACCGTTCTCAGATAGGAGTGTGCGATATTCCTCCGGTGCGAGACTGGAATGATAGAGCGGCTGGCCTTCAAAAGTACCGATTGCTTCACCATTGGAAGTGCCGCTGGTAAACATCAAGACGGCATTCTCTTGTGCGAGCGCAGCAAAACGGGGGAACATCCGGCGCTGATCATCACGCTGCAGGTGGAAGAAACTGTCCCATGCGAACATGCCGTCAAATTTCTGCGGCAGAGATAGTTCCCGCATATCTGCGACCAGCCATTGCTGCTGCGGGAAGCGGCTACGGCAGATGTTGATCAGGCTGGCAGAACTGTCGATACCGGTCAGCTGAAAACCCGCACGGATCAGATGACCGGCCATAGGTTCACCCGCGCCGCAGCCAATATCCAGAACCGTTCCCTGTTGCGGCAGCAGGCCGGTAAAACGTTTCAGCCATTCGGTCTCCATCAAACCACGTGCCGCATTATTGCGGCGGATCGTGTCCCATGTTTGAGCATTGGCTTCGTAAAGCGGAATGATATTATCGGCATCTTTGGACATTGCTATTCCGTACTTATCTGAAGATATCGGGCAGGGCTGCGCTGATGGCTTTCTTCATCACTGTCGGCAGTGCTTCAGCGCCGAGATTGACTTGTGCAACCCACCAGCCATTATTGCTTGGTGGCATTAATGCGACCTCTGTTTTGTAAACACTGAGACGCAGTTCAAAATGCGTGAAAATATGCGCGATCGTACCGCTGGGCTGCCATTGCGCTGTAAAGGGTGCCAGATCAGCGCCGGTGAGTTGCGCAATATGGTCTGGTGTTGCGGTCTCGTCCGCAGCGATCCAGTCGCTGTTCGGCACTTCGCTCATACCGCCCAGCAGACCTTTATCGGCACGTTTGCGTAAATAGACCTCACCTTGCGGCGAGAGGATAATGAAGGCAGCGCCATAGCGTACGGGACGTGCTTTCTTCGGTGCTTTAACAGGATAGAGCTCCGGTTCACCTTCAATCAATGCCGCGCAATCATCATTGAGCGGACAGAGAATGCAGGCGGGTTTTTTCGGCGTGCAGATCGTGGCGCCGATATCCATCATCGCCTGCGCAAAATCGCCGGGGCGGGATTGCGGAGTAAGCTGCTCTGTAAAGGCGCGGATTTCGCTCTTGGCCTGCGGCATAACCGTTTTGATAGCGAAGAGACGGCTGACGACACGTTCAACATTGCCGTCCACCACCGTAGCCGGAATATCAAAAGCGATGGCGGCAATGGCAGCCGAAGTGTAATCGCCGATGCCGGGCAGTTGCTTGAGGCCTTCCACGCTTTGCGGGAACTGTCCGCCATATTGCGTGGCCACCATATCTGCGCATTTCTTTAAATTGCGGGCACGGGAATAATAGCCGAGGCCTGCCCAGCCGCGCAGTACATCATCTTCTGTCGCGTCAGCCAGTGCCTGTATATCCGGCCACAGACCGGTGAATTTGAGGAAATAGGCTTTAACAGCTTCAACGGTCGTTTGTTGCAGCATGACCTCTGACAGCCAGACGCGATAAGGATCAGGTCGTACACCTTGTCTGTGCTCATCCGGCGTGACGCGCCACGGCAGGATACGGTGATGACGGTCATACCATGCGAGCAATTTTTGCGCAGGGGATGAAGTCATTGTTACACTATCCGGCAAAATGTGACTGTCGTTTCGGGAAGAGGGGCGCTGTTTCGTCATGTTTTCCCAATAATGTATATATTGACAAAATGCACCGGAAATTTACCGTCTCTTATAATGGTCTTTGCCTGTTATTTTGTTTAAACAGTTAAATTGACCGCAGTGTTATTGCTAAGTACGATCATTTCAAATACTCGTTTTTTGTTTTTTGAAATACTGCCTGAAGGGTTTGATATTGTTAAATAAACAAAGCTTTCCTGTTTATGTTCTGAACCTTGACCGCTCGAAGGATCGCTGGGATTCCCTGCAATCTCATGCGCAAGAGGCCGGTGTTGCGGTTCAGCGTGTGCCTGCGGTAGACGGGAAACTGCTCAGACCTGAAGAAAAACGCAATTTTGACGATGCGGGCTTTCGCAGAGATCATGGCAAGATTGCATCCATGGCAGAAATCGGCTGTTATCTCAGCCATTTGAAAGCACTGGAGCTGATTGCAAAGGGCGATGCGCCTGCCGGTGTGATCATCGAGGATGATATCCGCTTCTCTGATGCATTCGTACCGGCTGTTGAGGCTGCAATGGCTTTGCAGGGTTGGGATGTTATCAAGCTCATTCACAACCGCCTTGTCGGTTTCCGTCCGGTGCAGAAGCTGACAGATGATGTTGCAATCGGCCGTACAACCCATGGTCCGCTCGGTAATGCCGGTGCCTATATTGTTTCCAAAGACGGTGCGGTTAAACTATTGCAGGCTCTGCAGATCATGCATCTGCCTTATGATGTGGCGCTGGAGCGCGGCTGGGCAGGCTCATATGATTTCTTCACAGCGAGCAGGGCGGTGGTAAGCAATGCCAATGAAAGCGCCTCAACCATCTCGGAAGATGTGCGTACCTATGCCAGAGCCAAACTTCCGAAACATAAACGCATCGGCACCTTATGCTTTCGTATAAAGGACTATCTGAGCCGGATGTTTTACAGCTTTAAAAAAACAGATATCCGGCACCAATAATATGCGCATTGTCCAAAAGCTTTTTCTGACCC
>JAIRVW010000064.1 GCA_031253705.1 Brucellaceae bacterium | reverse complement strand
GAACATAGGTGAGGTGTCTCATGCTTCATGACTACGCTGTAAATGCGGGATGAAAACGACACAATTACGGCTGTTTTACCCTCATGAAACGATAACCTGTTCTTTCCTGACCGAATATTCTTGTTCAGTATGCCAAGGCGGAGGAGATGGTGCGATACGAAGACCGCCTCCATCCCGATCCGTTCTAAGTTACTTAGTTGTATAGCCGCCGTTAACGAGGATCGTCTGGCCGGTCATCCACCAGCCTTCGGTCACTAAAAAGCGGATATAAGGTACAATATCTTCGATATCTGTCAGTCCGGTTTTCGAGAACTTCGACAAGGCAGCAGCAGTCTTGTGATAAGCCTGTGCATCTTCGGATTCCTGACCGTAAAAGAATGGCGTATCCATCGGGCCGGGACCGATCGCTGTCACGGAAATACCGCGATCACCGAATTCCTTGGAAGCAGCGCGGGTAAAATGCTCAACCGGTGCCTTGGTTCCTGCATAGCTGGCGTAGAATGGTGTATATGCGCCGAGCAGTGACGTTACCAATGTAACGACTGCACCGTTATCATTCAGGTGCTTGCCAGCTTCCTTCAGAAAGAAGAAGGCAGATTTGGCATTGACCGCACTCATCTCATCATATTCTGCCTCGGATATATCGAGGATCGGCTTCTTCAGCACTTTGCCGACAGTGTTAATGGCGATGTCCGGCTTGCCGATAGCGGCAACCACATTGTTGAAAAGCTGTTCAACCGCTCCGGCCGTGGTGAGATTTGCCTGAAAAGCGGCGGCTTCAACGCCTGCTGCTTTAACAGCGGCGACCGTTGCATCTGCATCCGCTTTTGAAGTGGCGCTGTTATAGTGAATAGCGATAGCCTTTGCACCCTGACCGGCGAAATCGCGGGCGATCAGCCCGCCTAAGTTTTTCGCTCCGCCGGCGATGATCACGGTTTTGCCTGTGATTGTACGATTTGTCATGGATAGGGTCTCCTTTGAAAGCAGCGACGGCATCGTGCCGCTATTGCTTTCAAATAATCTATCGTCTGGATTGAGCCTATAAAGGGTGTTATTCTGCCATCATATGTCAGAAATTCAGAACAATGGACGGTAATAAGTTTGGATCGTATTGATCTGTTTCGCATCTTTACCCGTGTGGTCGATACGACAAGTTTCACGCGCGCGGCGGATTTATTGGGGTTACCGCGTTCTTCGGTGTCTGCTGCCGTCGCTGAGTTGGAGGGCAGGGTCGGTGCCCGTCTTCTGCACCGGACGACCCGAAAAGTCTCACCCACGCATGATGGCCTTGCTTTTTACGAACGCTGTCTTCGGGTTATCGCCGATGTTGAGGAGACTGAAGGACTCTTTCGGCAAAGTGCTAAACCGGCAGGAACCCTGCGAATAGATGTGCCGGGCCGGATTGGAAGATTGATCCTTGCACCGGCACTGCCAGCCTTTCTTGAGGAATATCCGGATATTAATGTCACACTCGGCGTAACGGATCGCGCAGTCGATCTTATCGGAGAGGGCGTGGATTGTGTGCTGCGTGTCGGCTCACTGGCTGACTCCGGACTGATCGCACGCAGTATTGGTGAACTGCCGCTTATCAATGTTGCAAGCCCTGACTATTTAGTCCGGCATGGCACTCCGTATACGATCGAAGATCTGGCAGAACACTGGGCGGTAAATTATGCCTCACCCTCTACCGGACGGGTTGAGCCATGGGAATGGACAGATGGTGATGCGTTGCGAACCCTGCCGATGCGCAGTCGTGTGACTGTAAATGGCGCTGAAGCCTATATTGCGTGTTGTCTTGCAGGGCTGGGTCTTATTCAAATTCCCGCTTATGATGTGCGCGGTCACCTTAATACAGGCGAGTTGGTTGAGGTTCTGCCGAACCATCGTGCTGAACCGCTGCCGATGACATTGCTTTATTCACACCGGCGGCATCTTACCCGCCGTGTTCAGGTGTTTGCGGATTGGCTGACTACCCTTCTGGAGCGTGAAGTCTTGTAAAACCGTATTTTATGCAGCTTCACGACTGAGCGGACATTTCATTTGGCTCATTTTTCACTCCCCCTTTCTCATCGCAATTGATTGCAATATGGTGTGTCTGACTTACTCATATCATAAGCGCTTTGGGAACATGCGCTGTGGTATGGAGGCATCTGGCAGGAGGCTGATTTATGAGTCCTGAATTTCTGTTGACCGCGTTTATTATATGCCTCTCACCGGGTATTGGTGTGGTCTACACATTGTCATCCACACTTGGCGGTGGCATGCGTGCGGGATTTTGGGCCTCAGCGGGTTGCACGATTGCGACGGTTCTGCACCTTGTCGTCGCAATGGCTGGTCTGGCTGCAGTACTGCACACCAGTGCTGTATTATTTCAGACAATCAAGTTTGCCGGTGTGGCCTATCTGCTTTGGATGGCTTGGTGTGTGCTGCGTGATAAAGGTGGCTTGTCGATACGGCCAAGCGCTCAGGCAAGTCCGTTTCAATTGGTGCGACGCGGCGTTTTACTCAACATCCTGAACCCGAAACTTCCTCTGTTCTTTGTTGCGTTCATCCCGCAATTTACGCCTGCCGGTAGTCCTGTTAGCCTGCTGGTTGAACTTGGTCTCGGCTTTACCCTCATGACTTTTATCGTTTTTATGGGGTATGTCGTAATTGCTGCAACAGGTCGCCAGCGCTTACTACAAAGTGAACGTGCGATGAGTTGGTTGCGTCGTGCTTTTGCTGCATCTTTTGCAGCATTGGGTTTGAAGTTAGCGAGTGAAGGAATACAGCAGGGGTGATCCGCCTTAAAAGAACATTGTGCGAAATCACGATTGTTCCGGGCGTTGTATCCTTATTCTTTTCTCAGGCTTTAGCGGCATCATCCGGTTCCGGTGATTTATCGGCTGCAGAGCAAGCTGAATTGCAGCGCTCAGCGGGTATTACCTGTGATGCAGGTAAGAGCGATAATTGCACTGCAGGTTATGTTGAGAGTGGCGGGATTATTTCAGTGTTTTCTCGCCGTCAGCCTTATGGTCAAAGCAAAACCACACAACGCCATTGCGTCCGGTGAAGCCATGGCTTCCCCATTTCTTGCAGCCTTCATGCATGCACCAGTGAATATAGAGTGCTTCTTGTTTGGCCGGTTTGGTTTCCCATGGCGGAGTATCGTTGCTCATAATCGGTATCCTGTAAAATATAACAATGCGCCGTCATAAGCAGGCTGAACATGCTTCATTGATGGCGCACTCATTGCTTCGTGATTGCCTATTTGACCGGTGCTTCTAAACCGTTCGGCAATGTTATCCAAATAACAGTTTGCGCTTCAGGAGAGTGGCGGGACAGGTGTCCTTTGCCGTGAGTGTCTTCTACCAGTACAAAACTGCCTGCAGAAACATGCCGGATTTCTCCGTCACTTGTTTCGTATTCGACAGAACCATTGAGCCTGACTGTGAGTACGGGTTGTGGCACGCCATGCCATGCTACCTCCCGCATTCCGGCGGGAATGTGCGTGATGCGCACCTGAGATGCCGGATAGCTGGCTGTCACATCGAATGGAACGGCATCGGGATGAACGGATATTTTTCTGGTTGGCAGCTCGACTTCATCAAAATGCGACTCTCCGTCCGCTGAGGCATAAATGCGCAAACATTTCATGAGATTATACCTTTTTGACTGGTCGTACGATCAGTGACATGCTCTGTTATCGTGCACATCCGTATTTGTTGGCAGATCAGTTTTTATTTTGATTGATTATTGAGATGATGAATGAACTCATCGAGATTTTCTTCAAGCATAGCGCGAAACTGACTGACAAAATATGCAATGGTTTCTGTTTTTGCAGATTGCATTTCTATACCGTTCGTATGGCCTGTTGAGCTGAGAAATGCATTAAAGCGGGCGACAGCATACATAGATGAAGCGCTTACCTCACCAGCTGTGGCATCAGACATTTGCGAGTTTGCAATATTAATAATGGCATCAGCGCGATCAAAAAAATTATCATCTGGTTCTTTTGCCAAGCCATATCTCCACATATGCGTTTGCAGATCAGTTGTTATTCTTAATGTGCAGCTCTCTGTATGTCGCTATGACGAGATCAATGTGCTTCTTCACTAAGATTTCTGTCTGATCAAAATTACGGCTGATAACTGCATTTTTTAAGTCTGTATATCTCTCTAAAGCATAGAGTTCGCGTAATGTCGGGGATTGCAGTGTTCCTGTTAAAAACTCCTGACGTTCAGAGTTTGGCATCAGCAGCCGAAGTGCGCGTCCCTGACGGCGTATATGCTCGGTCAGCAAGAGATGAAAACGGATCATCCAAGGGGAGCGGTGAGCAGCGATCAGAGCATTATCAAAAGCATCATGTGCTTTTGTCCAGGCAATATATTCTTCATATGAACAATTGCCCTCGGATGGTGATACTGACTGTCCTAAGCGATAATGTGTTGCAACAATCTCTGCTTCCCAGTTTGTATCGCCGAAACTCATCGCTTCTTTTAAAAGATTTTGTTTGAATAGAGTCCGGTTATTATAAAGATTGATCATCTCCTCAAAGGAAACCGGTGCTGCAAAATATCCTTTGTTGGGATGTAATATGACTAAGTGCTCTCCCACAAGGCGCGATAAAGCTTCACGTAATGGTGTAGAGCCAAAGTTGTAGGTATCTCGTAGCCAGTTTATTTTTAAAGGTGTAGCGGGCGCGATTTTGATATGCAAAATGTCTTGTTTTAATGTTTCATAAGCGCAAATAACTTTGGGTGTTTTTTCTTGCTGCAAAATTGCGTCCCTCATGAATCTCTTCGTGCTCAATTATTCAGGCTTGTTTCTTTGAAATTTTATCAAGTATTGCTTTATGAGTGTTAAATTGTTTTTCACACCGGAATAAAAAAGCCGCCTGATCAGGCGGCTTTGGTATTTGTCAGGAAGGGATTACCACTTCACTCTGAAGCCGAGCGTGCCTTTATAGGTATAGCTGTCACCGAAGTGGCTCAGGCTGGTGTTGACTGAGCCTTCGCCATAGAGCGAATATTTGTCGTCATTCCAGTTATAGGTGCCGCCAAGGCCAATGCCTGCCCAGAGGCGGTCGCTTTTATTGGTAAAGCGGACAGAAGCCACATCAACCTGCGTACCATT
>JAIRVW010000053.1 GCA_031253705.1 Brucellaceae bacterium | reverse complement strand
GGCATCCAGTGCTTCAAGCATATGGCCAAGCTCTGACGGGTGCAGATCGCGCACTTCATCGCGCAGAAGATCGGCATTACGCGCTTCAAGCGCCTCTTCAATACGGGTTACAAGCGCTTCACTGACAGAACCGTCCTCATCATACACTTCATCGCGGATGTGTTTTTCAGAATCGATGTTTTGGGACGGATCAATGTGTTGCATAAAAACCGTTTCAGTAAGAGATCAGAAAATACCTTGAAATAACTCCAATGCGGAAATCAGCATTTAGCAAAAATGTATATCCGTATTGTGTCTTATTATATGCGGTCACGCATTGCGCTTTCTATAAAAAAATGCGGCTGTTACAGCAAGCATTTTCGCTGCAGCTCTCCACCGGAAATTTGCCACTATCCTGCCGGATATGTCACTTGTACTGAGCTTGATCAGCAACAAGGCTGGCACTCACCCTCGCCCTCGTGCTAAGGCGGCACAGAAAGCCCTCTAAACAGTTGCGGACAGGTTCCCGATGAGAAAAGCAGTCATTGCATGCATTGGTCTTGGCGGTCTCATTGCCGTGACTGCTGCAGGCACCTATTTCTATACAATGTCTCTCGGCCATCATTCCCTGCTGCAACTGGCGCAGGAAGGCGGCTTCTGCAAACAGGAGGCTCCGAATAAGGATTGTGCAGACGGCATTGATTACGCCAAATCTGTTCTCTCCAACGAATTCGGTCTTTCTCCGCGTGGTGTACAATGGTGTATCGGCGTGGACGAAATTTCACGCGGGAATTTTATTCTCGGTGAAAGTGCCAGGACGCTGTTTACTGAAATGCTGTATCTTCCGTGCAATGATGACAGCAGTCTGCCACAACCAATCGACGAGGAATAAATGCGCCGCACTTCTGTCCTGCCTGTTCTTGCCTGGCTGATGCTGGCGGCACTCCTCGTTGTAACGATCAGCCCGATTGGCTTGCGTCCGCATATTCCGGGCTATGTGACGGCTGAGCGTTTCATCATGCTTCTGGTTATCGGCCTGCTCTTCTGTCTGGCATATCCGAAACACTGGATCAAAGTCGCGATCCTGCTGGTAACGGCCGCTGGCTTATTTGAACTGATGCAGCGCCTGACACCAGACAGACATGGCGAGATTTCGGACTTTCTCGTCAAATCCGCCGGTGCCATTACCGGTGTAATACTCGGAAAAATCATTCTCTTCTGGAAAAATTCTTTAAAATAATCAGAGAGATATAATCTTCATTTTATAAAATGAAAAAGGCCGGTCTAACCGGCCTTTTGTCTGTTTTACTGTCATTGCATCTATGACGACAAAATCACCCGTTGCGTTTCGGGCAACAAAATCACCCGTTGCATTTCATGCAACAAAATCACTTTGCGTTCCGTGCGCCTCAATTGCCTGCGACAGACGCAGCAAAGCATGAACATAAGCGGCAGTACGCATGGTCACACCTTTATTCTTTGCAACATTCCAGATGGCGCGGCCTTCCCGCTCCATAATGACGCGCAGACGTGTGTGGATCTCGTCCAGTTCCCAGTAATAGCACTGGCGGTTCTGCACCCATTCAAAATAGGAAACCGTCACGCCACCGGCATTCGCCAGAATATCCGGCAGAATGGTCACGCCCATTTTCTCCAGAATAGCATCTGCTTCCGGCGTAACTGGCCCATTGGCCAGCTCAAGGATCAGTTTTGCCTTAACAGAACCGGCATTGCGCGCATGGATCATGTCTTCCATTGCGGCAGGCACCAGCACATCACACTGAACGCCAACCAGATCGGCAGAAGCCAGAGCCTCATGTCCGCCATGACCTACCGTTGCCAGAACCGAACGGCCATTCTGCTTGGCGGTGATCAGTGCTGCAATATCCAGACCGGAAGCGCAGTAAACAGCACCTTCTGAATCCGACACCGCAACAATCTTATGACCGTCGCTGGTCATAAGTTTAGCCATATGCTGACCGGCATTACCAAAGCCCTGAATAGCCACATGCAGTTCTTCTGACAGACCGAGATCGGCAGCCAGATGACGAACCAGATAAAAACCGCCGCGCGCCGTTGCATCATCACGGCCAAGCGAACCGCCCAGCGCAATCGGCTTGCCGGTGATCACCGCAGGCGATGACTGGCCGACAATCTGCGAATATTCATCGGCCATCCAGCCCATAATCATCGAATTGGTATAAACATCCGGTGCAGGAATATCGCGGTCCGGCCCCAGAATGCGTGAAAAAGCCTGAATATAGGCACGCGAAAGCCGCTCCAGCTCAGCCTTGGAGAGTTTACGCGGATCAACCTGAATGGCACCCTTGCCGCCGCCATAAGGCAGGTTCATCACCGCGCATTTGAATGTCATCCAGAAAGCCAGTGTTTCAACTTCTTCCGCTGTAGAGTCCGGATGAAAACGGATACCGCCTTTTGTCGGCCCCCGTGTGTCATCATAACGGCAGCGCCATGCAATGAAGGATTTGCGCGAGCCGTCATCCATACGGATCATCAATCGCACTTTGGTAGTCTCTCGGGCAAATTTCAGTTTTTCGATAACATCCGCGTCAATGTCCAGATGGCTGGCAGCTTCATCAAGACGAACGAGTGCATTTTCGAGAGGATTATCCTGCGACATCGAAATTTCCCTTTCTTGCGATTGCAGCATGAAAAATTACATTTTGAATAACTTTTGATGACGGTT
>JAIRVW010000046.1 GCA_031253705.1 Brucellaceae bacterium | reverse complement strand
GTGGGAATCCGAGGCTGCACGCAATCCGGAGAATGCACGGCCGATCCTGATTATGAGCCGGATGATGAAAGATCCGCCGAAAGAATGGTGGAACAGAAAGCTGTATCTCATTCTTGAGGGTGGTCAGGCGGTTTATGACAAGCGCCAGCTGATCTATGAGGCTGCCGAATAGCGGCAGCCTTTTAAATATTTCAGGTCGCCTCGTGCTGATCTGCCGCCTGTCTGATCACTCCGGCCAGCGCCTGTGTATAGCGGGCGACTTCCGGTGCGCCCATTAATTCACCATAGGTCCCGCGCGCCAAAGGCCCTGCAATAAACAGATCACCGGTCACTGTATCATCTGTGCTGACAGCGCGCATAGTTTTGGTCGTCTGCTCAACCCTGCTTGTATGCAGGCCGAGCCCTGTCGGATCCATTGTGATCAGCCCGTCTGCATGGAGCATCGCCAGCGGCGGGCATTGACCGATAATATCGCCATGTGCAGGGCCGGTGGTAATGATAATGGCATCAAAGTGCTGCCGGATTGTCTCTGTCTGTCCGCGCGGCCGGTAGGTGATGACAAAGCCTTTGCCGTCATCTGCATAGGTGGCACCGGTAACATGGGCGCTGAGAAACTCCAGCATTCCGGAGCGGCTGCGCTGTTCGAGAACATCATCGGTCTGGGTTGCCAGGCGGAAACGATGCGCATCCCAATAGGTGCGCAAGTGCCGGACAATGCGTTTGCGCTCACTCAGCGGCAAAGCAAGCCAGATGTCACCGCCCTGATCGCGCAGGGCATCAATCACCGATTGCCACGGTACAGATTGCTGTGCGGCTTCGCGAATAGTCCTGCGGATTTTGCGCAGCAATTGTGTGGCGGATATTTCCGGCGGGTTGAGGAAATCGCCGAAAAGGCGCGGCGGTTTCGGCTCTCCTGCTTTCAGCCGGAGATTGGAGCGCGAGCGCAAGCCGTGGCGGGAGAGAACTGTGATTTTGCCGCTATGACCATGCTGGGACAGGCCTGCTACCATATCCGCGGATGTCAGCCCTGCGCCGATAATCAGTACGGAACTGTCTGTGCCGGTCTCTTCGAGCAATTGCTTGAGCGCGCCGCTTTGATAAGGATTGGCAATCAAGCCGCTGATCTTGCTTTGATCCGGCTTGATCAATCCCCGCAAAGGTGCGGGCAGAGCGGGCAGGGGATGCGAGGCAGCAATCACCAGAAAATCAGCTTCTACAGTCGCGCCGCTGTCAGTGCTGATTTCATAGCCGCCGCCTGCACGACGTTTCGCACCGGTGGCGCTGGTTTGTAAATGGCGAACCTGTCCGCTGGCCACGAACGGGGCAATCTGATCCGCCATATACTGGCCGAATGTGCTGCGCCGTGCATAAATTTGTCCGTTTGCGGTTGTCGCTTCCGGATCGTCGCCCAGACTGTGCGTTGCTTCCATCCAGCGGGCAAAATGCGGCTTGTCATCATAGAAAATGCTCATCCGGTCGGAGAGAACATTCAGACGGAAGGCGTCCTCATCCGTGGAATAAGCAAGACCGGCGCCGAGTGTCTGGCGGGGCTCTATAATGGTGATGCTGAGCTGTGACGGATCACTGATTGCGGCCAGATGATAGGCCAGTGATGCACCGGAAAAACCGCCGCCGATAATAGCAACGGATTTGCGCCGGTTTTGCTCATGCGGGTGGTCAGAGCTGGCAGAAGGCAATACAGTCAAAACATATATCCGGCTTCAGTAAAACAGTGCTGTCACCTGTAAAAAAATATTACAGCTTGCGTATGACTTATAGTAACCGAATCCGCTTTTGCCAATTCTGTGATGAAGTAATTTCCAACCAAACTGCGCCGGACTAAAATTGTTTGCTCCTCAGATCAAAGACCAAACAGCTTTTTCAGGAACAATAAGCCGCCGTCTGTGCGACGGATATAGCGACGCGGCAGGCCGAACGGATCATCTGTTGCACGGGCATGACCGCGTTTTGTGGTCGTTGCATGGACATAACCGGCTTGTCTGGCAATATCGCGCACAGCCTGTGTTTCACCGCCGTAAGGATAGCAGAAATTGGTGACTTCGCTGCCCAGAATGTCTTCAAGGATTTTCTTTGAACCGGCAATCTGACGCTCGGCTTCCTGCAAATCCGCATCCGGCAGATAGATGTGGTCGAGCGTATGTGCGCCGACTTCATGGCCGTGAGCCGCCCAGTCACGCAGCTGATCTGCGGTCATGCAGGGAATTTCAATCGCACCTTTGGGAATATCCCATTCATTGCGTCCGCCGATCTGATTGGCGACGAAATAATTGGTTGCCGTAAAGCCCAGTTCATTCAGTACCGGCATGGCGTGCTGATAGACATTGAGAAAGCCGTCATCAAAAGTGATAACCGCAACCTTACCCTGCTTTTTGCCTTCGAGATAAGGGCGGGCATCGCTCATGGATAATCCCTGATAGCCCAGTCTTTTCAGCCAGCGCATCTGCGAGCGGAACCGGTCCGGATGCACATGCAGGCTGCGAAACGGTTTGTCACGCGCAGGCGGCACATCAATCGAATGATAAAGCAGGATCGGAACGGCAGAAGATTTCATAAGGATTATCCGGATTTACGGGAATAGACTTTGACACTATGCCGGTAAAGCGGCCGCATCAGTTCTCTGTGTAGTTTATGCGCCAGAGAGCGGCGTTGTTTCAAGGTGCTGCCGCCGAGATTGGCAGATATTTCCTGCACACCACCCGGCACAACCGAAAGCGGTTGCAGTCCGGTCACCCAGTTCATCTGGGCAAAAGTATCAACAGGGCGGTCGAATTTCTCTGTTGCTTTCAGCAAAACCTGTGCGGCATCACGGGTAATCAGCTGGGCAACCATGCCGAGGCCGACCGGCACCGGACGGATTACTTTTGTTGCACCGCTTTCCAAGACCACAGCGCCGGTTTCGCGGTCTGAGCGGAATGGCAGGCGCACAAGTCCGCCTTGTACGGCTACTGCAACAGCGGCTGTGAAAGCGGCCGGAAATTCCGGTGTCAGCGCCACATCATCTTCTAAAACAAGTGCGGCATCCAGATTTTGGTCGATAATCGTCTGCCATGTTTTGCGATGGGACAGAAAACAGGCAATCTCATTGCGGCTTAACCGGAAGGGATAATAAGGTTTATGCAGGCGTGGCTGGCAGGCTTGCGCTGCTTCCGCATCACTCAGTTGTTTCGCATCCACCGCAGTTATAATTTCTGCAGGTACCGGTAACTGAGCGATCAGCTCTGCCACCTGTTTACGGCGTTCAGCGGCACGCTCCAGATGGATGATGAATGCTTTAATCTGCGGGTTCTGCATAAAATACCTTTACCGGAGCTGCGTGTTATCCGGACCGCTACAGTCCTTCATGCGCATATAAGTAATTTTTATAGCAGCTTAAAGGTCTTAGCGGAAAGCGGTAAATATCCCGCGACAAATCAAAAGCGGGCAGATCGGCTGATCTGCCCGCCTGTAGTTAGTTTTGCCGAACGCAGCGCTGTTTAATTAAAACGCGTGGCGATGACCGGACGGCGCCTATAATTGCTCAACGCCTGTCGCAATAATCCGGCGGCATCTGCATAGGTGGCCGGAAAATCGGACGGCTGATATTGCATAATATGCGGGATTGCCGCTTTCAGGGATTGCAGGACATGCTGCGGAAGCTTGTCGGAACATTGTGTTAAACGGCGGAAAATCACGCTGATCCGTACTGTTTTGCCGTAGACCGCAACCTGCGGTTCTTTACCGGCCATATCCCAGTCTTCATAGGCGTGGACGGCTT
>JAIRVW010000017.1 GCA_031253705.1 Brucellaceae bacterium | reverse complement strand
TGTTGCGTTTCAGAATATTTTTATTGGCGCTGTGATACTCAATCAAGATTCTTCTCCGGCAAAATCAGGCAAAAGTAATCGCTTCACATCCCATAGGAATGCGCTCAGTTTTCCGATATTTTCTTTATTTACGGAAAGTCTGCCCATCCTGAATACACAGATCAGGCCCTCTCCCTGCCCAATGTAATGCCGGAAAAATACCTCGCAGGCACCACCATTATACATTGGCACAAAAATCCAAACGTTACCGCTTTGCTTTAGCGCTCTGCTGCGTCAGAAAACTTTTATTTATATTATTTAATGAAAATTATATATTTATGATTAACAATATATTAAAATACAGAGAACAAAATACAAATTCAAAAATTCGCACATCTTTCCGAATATAGCCCTTAGCAGAGAATGATGCACCTCAGCAAACGAGACCTGCCGTCAGTTGCTTTATCTCTGGTCAAGCCAGTTAACCATTCTGTTCGACGGCCTTAAGACATGTGATAATCGCCTGCGTCTTACTTAAAACCTGCCGCTCAATCTTGTTCATAAGTGCATCTGTATTACTAAAGTCCGGCGTCTCAATCAGCACCGCTTCCAAAACACTATATCGGGGCATTTCTGTACGATGCAGGTTCCATTCAGTATTCTTCAGTTTTTCCCAATAGTCTTTCTGAACATGTTCATTCTGTCCCATCAACCACAATTCAAAACGCAAATCCCGATGGTTTAAAACAACACCAAAGCGTAATTTTCGCTCCCGTAAAAAATCATCAAAAAACGGGAAATAGGTAAAATCCATATAGCCCTGAGAAATGTTGCCAAATGAAAATTCTGACGAAAATTTGCCTGATAAATGCGCTTTGGATTGCATGACACATTGCAGCAGATATTTGTAAGCCTGCTGAATATCACCTTGCTGAAGTTGCGCCCGATAAACCGCCAGAAAACGCTCAACCTCTGCAACCTTGTCAATTTTAGCCTGATTACAGCCCAAACCGTCCTGCTCCATTATATCCTCCACCGATATGGCGCTTATCACACATTAAGTTCCGCCTGCATTTCCGACGTTTCTTCATCAATGCCGGTTTCGGAAAAACCAAAACGCGCATAGAGGTCTTTGGCTATAGAATTTTCCGGCGCATAGCTGATACCAATTATTCTGACTTCTGCATTGCGTTTGATTTCCGATAAAGCCAGCGTCAATGCGATACGGCCGATACCTTTGTTTTGATGTTTCTGATCAATCATAAAGCGCCAGATGGATATCTTATCCGCCCTTTCCGGCACCCACATAAAGAAACCAACCGGCACCCCATCAAGACAAATGGCACGGGTGCGGTAAGAGGGATTGAACATAGACTCAACAAGTGACCATACGTTTTGCGCAACGTAATCATCCTGCTCATCCGTTACGGATAAATCACAAACCGCTTCATAATTATTCTGGTTGACGTCAGTTAACGTAATGATCAAGGAAACACACAACCCGGACGATTGAAATCTTGCACAAATTATCAGGAACCAAGAATATTGGTTTCATCAAGAAACAGCACAATTTCAATCAAGAGCGGATGCAGATTTTAAAGTCCGGTACTCTGGGTTTTCTTTTCAAAACCGAAAAAGCAGCAGGAACGAAAAGAGCAATACCGGCACAATGCACAGGGACGCGCTGTTTAAAATAATCCGCATTGTTTGGTGAAGAGTATCATTGCGCTTACATAGATCTGACTTCATCAGTGATTTCACAACCTGATATAAGATAAGATAGACAACAATCCCGATCAGCCCGATTGTCCAGCCTGACAATGCCGCCTGCGTCGGCTGCCCCGGCACACCGAGTATCCAGGGCAGAACAAGAAGACCACAGATCAGAGCGACAACGTCCGGATATATGCGGATCAGAAATTTCATACTCTTCAGACCATCTCTGTTCAAACTGCCGGATATCAAATGACTGTTCCGTTTTATACGACGGAACAGTCATTTGCATATCTGTCATGAAAAGATTACCACGATTGCGGCTGCAGATAATCCCACTCAAGTCTGTAGTTTAGACTGAGTGAGCTCATCCCTTCGCTTACTGAACCTCAGGAACAGTTTTGCGCATATTGAAGATAATCATCACCGTCACAATCAGCACAACACTGTCGGCCGCCGGAAAAGCCAGCCAAACTCCGTCAGTACCGGCAATCATCCGGCCGCAAAATACAAATACAGGCATCAGCAGCCACGGCTTCACCAGTGTCAGCACTGCAGTACGCAAAGGTTGTCCAAGCGCCTGAAAATATAAGGCAAGCACCAGAACCGGACCGGAGAAGACATAAAACACCATCATCGGCCGGAGAATGTCTCCAACTGCCATCACCACAGCATCATCGCCGGTGAAGACTGCACCAATCTGCGCGCTACAAGTGAGCAATAGCAACACCACACTCAGACACCAGAAGAAGGCGGTAACAAGCGCTGTTTTCAGTACAGCTTCTGCCCTGTCACAATGTCCGGCGCCTGTATTATGGCCGCTAATACTTTGCGTCGCCAAAGCAATTGCCATTTGCGGCAGAAAAGCAAAGCCGAGAATGCGGATCACAATACCATAAGACGCAACCATCACGTCATAATTCTGACCTGCACGACTGCGCAGCGCAATCATCACCACGGCTGAAACCAGAGCAATACCAATAAAACTCAGGCACAAAGGCAGACCAACGGTAATCATTGCCCTCCAGCAATGAACCCAGCGATACCGGACAAGAGCTGATAATGACAACAAGCTTCTATCCCGCTGCCGCACAATCACCACTAACAGCAGCCCCAGAACCTGAGCCAGCACAGTTCCCAAGGCAGATCCGGCCACCCCAAGATCAAACCAAACGATTGCCAGATAATTCGTCACAATATTGAAAAGGTTCACAAGGACTGACAGCAGTGCAATTAATGGCGCACGCCCCTCATTGCGCAATGCGTCGGCATGAATGGTCAGCAAGAACTGTACCGGCAGCGCAAACACAAGCACCCGCAAATACTCATCCGCAAGGCCGGTCATTTGCAGATTACCAGCCGCCGCAGCTTGCAAAACCGTCCGACCGGTTACGAAATAGAGGCCAATCAATATAATAGGGATAACGAAAGCCAGTCCGTGGGCACCGGCAAATATCCGGCCTGCTTCTTCGCGATTACCCGCTCCGAGACTGCGTGCAAATAAGCTGGACATACCACCGCCAACAAGTGTGGCCAGTGCATTCATCAACATAATAGCAGGGAATGTCACACTAACCGCAGCCAGTGCATCAGAACCGATATATCGGCCGACAAAGATGCCATCGACAATATTCAACACACCACCCATCGACATGACCATGGCCATGGGCAGTGCATTCATCAAAAATAAGCGCCTGACCGGTACGGTCAGAAACGGGTTTACAGGTTTCGTTGCAGAGTCATGCAGGGCAGACATCGCTCAATCCTCACAAGAGGCATTTCATGACTGATGGGAGCCTGCATTACCACCGGCGAAATGCTTCGGGGATGGGATGTCTTTCTGTTCGTGCTTTACCATGATGTTCATCTGCAGACGGCAGGTGCACGACACCTTGAGCGTTTATAAACATGACAAGATAATATGGTCAAGAGATCGGGTTTTCAGTCCCTCACCCAGTCAAAAATATCACGTTTTTATTGCGGTTAATCTGCACTCAAACAGAAGAAGACACAGCAGGCAAAAGCGGGCGTAGAAGCACTTGTATATTTCTTAACAGCAACTGTCTTTTTCATCTGAAAAGAGCTGGTTTAAAATATTAAAGAAAACATCTGCAGACGAATATTGATCGTGCTATTTTATGTTATTGCGAAATATTCAGCAAATAGAATCACTTAAGTGCACGAAGCACGTTAATCCTTAATCTTAATAGTTTATTAATAAAGATTACCAGATATTTTTCATTAATATCAGCATTAACTACAATATATGTGCGCGGATACAAAGTATCGTACTTATCTAAAATAAGGAAAAGCGCTTATCGCCATATACTAGCGGGCAAAATTATCCGTCCAATTTGGTGGACACGGAACCGGAGCGCCCCTTTATGGCCAAGAAAGCAAAAGTATCATCCGCGAAGAACGCACAGGGTGAAAAAAACCTCGTAGCGAAGCACGGTAACACTGCCTATGTATCTATCGATCCGGCAACCGTAGTTAAATATGATCGCGCAGGAAATGATCTGGTTATCCACCAGAAAAACGGCAAAACCATTCGCATTCGCGATTTCTTCACTGCAGACGACACACAGAAGCTCGATCTGGTTTACCGTTACGATGGTAAAGAGTGGCCGGTGAAGGCCGTCAAGGCAACTATTCCTCTGGATGATGCTACCGGCAGCGAAGTAGAATTTGTAGCAGTTGGCTCAGAACAGTCCGGCAGCATCAACCCGCTGGCTATTGCGGCTCTCGCGGCAGGCGGCATCGCTCTGGCCGCTTCCGGCGGCGGCGGTGGTGGTGGCGGTGGCGGCGGTACTGAAGCGCCTCCTCCGGCAGCCCCGGGCCTTAATACCAAATCCAATCCGGACGGCACAGTAACGGCTACAGGTACAGCGCCCGCAGGTTCGCGTGTCACTGTCACCTTCCCTGACGGCACAAGCAAAATCGTCACAACCGGTGCAGACGGCAAATATACCGCCACGTCTGCCACATCCCAGAATTCCGGTCAGGTTAATGCTGTTGTTACCGACAATAACGGTAAAACCAGTGTTCCTGCCGTCAAAGATTATATTGATGATGTTGCCCCTGAAAAACCGGATGCCATCAGCGTGATGGATGAGGTCGGTGCGGTCACCGGCAAGATCAAAGCCAATGACATCACTGATGACGCCCGTCCGGTTATGAGCGGCAAGGCAGAACCAGGCTCCACTGTAACCGTCTATGACGGCACCACCAAACTTGGCACCGCAAATGTCGATTCCGCCGGTAACTGGACATTCCGTCCGGCAACGGCGCTGGCTGAAGGTGAGCATAAAATCACTTTCACCGCGACGGACAAGGCAGGCAACACAAGTCCGGCCACAGATGCACTGGTCTTTACCGTTGATACAGTAGCGCCGCCGGTACCTGTATTAAAAGAAGCCATCGACAGTGAAGGCAGCATTAAAGGTGCTATCGCTGCGTCCGGCGTAACCGATGATACCCGTCCGGAATTTAAAGGCGAAAACGCAGAAGCCGGTACAACGATCCGCTTTTTCGATAACGGTTCTGAAATCGGCTCGACCGTCGTTGCCGCGGACGGCACATGGAGCTTCACACCGGAAATCGGTCTGCAGCAGGGCGTCCATCGCATTACAATGCTTGCGCAGGATAAAGCAGGCAATAAAAGTGAAAAATCCGCGACCTTCCAGTTCGAGGTCGATACAACACCTCCGGCAGCGCCATCCATCACGGAAGTTCTTGATAAAACCGGACAATTCACCGGCAATATCACCAATGGCAAGGTGACGGACGAAACCAAGCCTGTGCTTTCCGGCTCAGGTGCGGAAGCCGGTTCGACAGTTAAAATCTATGACAAGGGTATCCTGATTGGCGAAACCATGGCCAATGCCAATGGCACATGGAGCTTTACGCCAACCACCGGTCTGACTGAAGGCGAGCATGTCTTCACTGTGACCGCGACAGATAAAGCCGGAAATGAAGGCGTTGCATCTTCCAGCTGGACAATCAATGTCGACACCACCGCGCCGGATGTACCGACGATCAAACAGGTTGCGAACACTGCCGGTGAAGAGCTGCCGCTTGACGTTGTCACAAGCGAACGCCGGCCGACCTTGTCCGGTGAAGCGGAAAAAGGCTCAACCGTCACAATTTATGATAATAATCGTCTGATCGGAACAGTAACAGCTGCAGATGACGGCACGTGGAGCTTCGAACTCACCCAAAACCTTGCTCAGGGTGCACATAAATTTACGATCAAAGCGACGGATGCTGCAGGCAACGAAACTGCAGGCACAGATCCGTTCACGCTGACGGTTGATTCAATCGCGCCAAACCGTCCTGAAATCTCATCAATTGCCGATGCTGTCGGTGATATTACAGGTAATCTGGCAGCAAATGCTGTCACAGATGATCCGCGCCCGACCCTGAGCGGTAAGGCCGAGGCCGGTTCCACCGTTACAATCTACGATCAGGGCGAAGAAATCGGCACTGTCACTGCCGATGCCAACGGTCTTTGGACATATATGCCGGACAGCAATCTGGCAGAAGGTATTCACAGCTTTACAGTGACAGCAACAGACATTGCCGGCAATGTCAGCACGCCTTCCAAAGCTTTTACAATTCATGTCGATACAATCGCACCGGAAGCGCCGCACTTCACCATCGGTTATGATGCCGTCGGACCGGTTATCGGCGAATTTACCAGTGGCGCCTTCATCAATGACAATCGCCCGAAATTGTCGGGTTCCGGTGCCGAAGCCAATGCATTGGTGAAAATTTATCAGGACGGTCAGCTGGTCGGTCAGGTCCGGGCTGATGTCACCGGTCAGTGGAGCTGGAAAAGCGCAACAGCACTCAGCGACGCAACTTATGAATTTACAGCCACAGTTACTGATACGGCCGGCAATGTCAGCCAGTCATCAGACGTATTTAGCGTTACAATTGACACTGTTCCGCCTGCCAAACCTGTCATTGATGACATTAGCGACAACGTCCCTCCTATCGTGGACACCGTTTCCAACGGCGGCTTCACCAATGACACAACACCAAAACTGTCCGGTTCCGGTGCAGAAGCCAACGGAACAATCCGTATTTATGACGGCACAAATCTGCTTGGTGAAGTCACCGCAAATGAAACAGGTCACTGGAGTTTCACGCCTGCAGACGCATTAGGCAACGGCCAGCATTCCTTCACAGTTGTAGCCGTGGACAAAGCGGGCAATGTGTCCCCGCGCTCGGATGCCTACAACATCACCGTTGATACGCTGGCGCCATCCGCGCCGTCCATCACACAGGTGATGGACGATGTCGGTTCCCTGACAGGACCTGTAGGCAACGGCAAACCGACGGACGCCACAAAACCGGTCATTTCCGGTTCCGGCGCAGAAGCAGGCTCGACCGTTAAGATCTATGACAAAGGCATCCTGATTGGCGAGACCATGGCCAATGCCAACGGCACATGGAGCTTCACACCGGCTACTGATCTGACCGAGGGCGAGCACGTCTTTACTGTGACCGCGACAGACAAGGCCGGCAATGAAGGCGTTGCATCTGCCAGCTGGACTATCATTGTAGATACTATTGCGCCCGAAAAACCAACTATTACTGAAGTGCAGAATGCGGCAGGCGGAGAACTCGCACCTGATGTCATTACCAGTGAGCGCCGTCCTACTCTGACGGGTGAAGCTGAAAAAGGTACAACCGTCACCATTTATGATAATGGCAAGAAGATCGGCACTGTTGTCGCCGATGATGACGGCACATGGAGCTTTGAGCCGAAAAACAATCTCGCTCAGGGCGAACATAAATTTACAATCAAAGCCACGGATGCGGCAGGCAATGAAAGTGAAGCCTCTGATCCGTTCACAATGACCGTTGATTCATTGGCACCTGACCGTCCTGAGATTGTCTCGGTCACCGATGATGTTGGCCCGATTACGGGCTCGGTTAAGGCCAATGGAATTACCGATGATGCCCGCCCGACCCTGAAAGGTAAAGCCGAGGCT